>JANYFF010000309.1 GCA_025362825.1 Polaromonas sp.
ATAGGCGACCACTTGGCCCGGTCCGTGGTAGGTGACCTGGCCGCCGCGGTTGGCTGCGATCACCGGGATGTCGCCGGGGTTCAGCACATGCTCAGGTTTACCCGCGAGGCCTTGCGTAAAGACGGCTGGATGCTCGCACAACCATAGTTGGTCAAGCGTTCCCGACTCGCGGGAACGGGTGAATTCCTGCATCGCATGGTAGGTGGACAGATAGTCCACCTGGCCCAGGGCGCGTATCTCGATCGTCAATCTGGCTACAACACAACCTTGACCATCGGATGCGTAGACAAGGTCCGATATAACTCATCGAGTTGTTCGCGGCTTGTTGCGGTGATGGTGACCGTCACGCCCAGGTATTTACCACCCTTGCTTTCGCGCAACTCGATCGTAGCGGCGTCGAACGCGGGATCGAACTGGCGTGCGATTTCGGTCACGGCATGGACAAAACCATCGGCATGGGTTCCCATCACCTTGATCGGAAATTGGGAGGGGTAAACGATCAACGATTCAATGGACGTAGACATGGGTGCTTGACAAATTATGCGAAGGCAAGGGCCCCGGCAAGGTGAAAGCCTTGGCTCATTCAGCGGACGCCAGTTTGGCATTCTGATAGGCCGCATACAAGCGGGCGTAAATCGGACCCGGCCGGCCGCTGTGCGTCGGGTAGCCGACCCGCTGGCCGTCCAGCGTGGTGACGGCCAGCACCTCCTTGGTGGCGCTGGACAACAAAAGCTCATCGGCACTAAAAACCTCTTTCCGGTGGATGCGGCGCAACTCGAAGGGGATACCGACGTCGTGGCAGATATCGTTGATCAGCCCATAACGGATGCCTTCGAGCACCAGGTTGTCTGTGGGGACGCCCATCAGTTTTCCGTCTTTCACTACCCACACATTGCTGGAGGCGGCCTCGCTCAGGAGCCCGTCGCGGAACATCACGGTTTCTGTTGCGCCGGCATCGAAACTGATCTGGCGCGCAAAAACCGCGCCCAGCAAGCTGGTGCTTTTGATGTGCGCCTTTTCCCATCGAAAATCATCTGCGGTGACACATGCCACACCTTTCGTCCTTTGTTCCACGCTGGGAGCGTGCAGAATGTTGACCATCGCGAAAACCGTGGGGGTGATACCGGTCGGCATGACGTGGTCTCGCAAGGCGACGCCGCGTGTAATCTGGATATAAATCAACTGGTCGCTTTCAATCGCTGGCACTCCGCTGGATTCGGCCTGCAAAAGGATCAGCTTGTGCACCATTTCCGCCCATTGAGTGCGCGAATACGGGTTGTGGATGCGCAGTTCGCCGAGGCTTCGTTCAAGGCGAGCCATATGCGGGATGAAGCGGAACGGCCGGCCTGCGTAGACGGGCACCACCTCGTAAATGCCGTCGCCAAATATGAAGCCGCGATCCAGCACGCTGACCTTGGCCTGGCTGAGAGGGGTGTAGGCACCATTGAGGAAGCAGAGCGTCTCGGGAAGGGAAACTGTCATAGCTGTGATTATCTGCGCGGCTGGGTGACATGGCGGTGTCGCAACAACTGCATGTGGCGTTACCGGAAAAGTGAAATTTATTGCATATAATCAAAGGCTTTGCTGACTCTGTGGTGCGACTGCAGGGGCGCAATCTGGAAGGTCCACGATTACCCCGGCAAACCATGAAGAAGCAGACGAGCCCGTATTCAAGCCGCTGACCGCCGCCGAGGCAAAAGCGTTACGGCTGAAGAATCCGCCGGTGTCGCCTTGGCGTGTAGTAGCGGGACAAGTGGGGGTGGGTGTACTGGCGGCCTTGGTCGCCTGGGGTGTGACAGGACGACGCAATGTAGGCTTGTCCGTTGCCTACGGCGCGCTGGCGGTGGTTATGCCCGCAGCCCTGTTTGCGCGAGGAATGATGGGGCGGTTTTCCTCCCTGAATCCAGCTACTGCGGCGGTGGGGTTCTTCGTCTGGGAAATCGTCAAGATTGCGGTGTCTGTGACTTTGCTGGCATTAGCGCCCAGAATGGTTCCCGGTCTCAGCTGGCTGGCTATGCTGATTGGTCTGATAGTGACGATGAAGGTCTATTGGGTAGCGTTGTTGCTTGTGCCCAAAAGTGTGAAACGAAAAGAGTAAACGGATAAACCGATGGCTTCTGAAAACGGACTTACCGCTGGCGAATACATCATTCACCACCTGACGCATTTGCAGAATGCAAAGCCCAAGGCGGTTGTTGATTTCTCGGTGTTCAGTTATGACTCCCTGTTTTTTTCCACGCTGCTGGGTGTGGTTGGTTGCTGGTTGTTGTGGTTGGGTGCTCGCAAGGCCACGGCAGGCGTGCCCGGGCGTTTTCAAGCGGCGGTGGAAATGCTGGTGGAGATGGTCGACGCACAGGCCAAGGGCATCGTCAACAACGCCGAGAGTCGTAAATTTATTGCGCCGTTGGCCTTGACTATTTTTGTTTGGATATTCCTGCTCAATGCAATGGACTTGCTGCCGGTGGACTTGCTCCCCTTTCTGTGGGAGAAGGTGTACTCTGCGGCGGGTCACGACTCGCAGCATGCGTATCTGCGCGTGGTTCCTACGGCCGACCTGTCCATCACCATGGGTCTCTCGGTGGCTGTGTTTTTGATTTGCCTTTTTTACAACGTGAAGATCAAGGGCTTCGGTGGTTGGGTGCACGAATTGTTTACGGCGCCCTTTGGCAACCACTGGGCGTTGTATCCCTTCAACTTCGCCATGCAGATCATTGAATTCATCGCCAAGACGGTGTCGCATGGCATGCGTTTGTTCGGCAACATGTATGCGGGCGAGCTGATCTTTTTACTGATCGCGCTGATGGGGGGTGCGTGGTCGTTGTCCGCTACCGGCGTCGGCCTGGCGATCGGACACATCATTGCGGGCACAGTCTGGTCGATTTTTCACATACTGATCATTACTTTGCAGGCATTCGTGTTCATGATGCTGGCGCTGGTCTATCTGGGTCAGGCGCACGACCATCACTGAGCATTTGTAGCGTTTCGTTCTTGTTTTCGTTTTTTAACCAAAGTCCCTAAGGAGTCATCATGGAAGTTATTAGTTTTGTTGCATTGGCCGCCGGTCTGATCATTGGTCTGGGCGCGTTCGGCGCTTGCGTGGGCATCGGCATCATGGGCAGCAAATATCTGGAATCTGCCGCTCGGCAACCTGAGTTGATGGGGGAGCTGCAAACCAAAATGTTCTTGCTGGTCGGTTTGATTGATGCGTCTTTCATTATCGGAACCGGTGTTGCCTTGTGGTTCGCCACAGCCAATCCTTTCCTGGCGCAAATCGCCAGTCTGCCGAAATAAGTTTGCGTCTGCATCCCATCACTCCTTCGGGCGTGTGTAGGCGGCGACTTCACGGCCCCGGCTCCCTGCTGCTTGACGGCAAAGTCTGGCTTCCAACTGACTGAGGATGAAAAAGTGAGCATCACCGGTACCCTGATAGTTCAGATGATCGTGTTCCTGATCCTTGTCGGATTCACGATGAAATTTGTATGGCCGCCGATCGCGACAGCGCTGGACGCGCGCGCCAGCAAGATTGCGGAGGGCCTCGCAGCCGCCGACAAAGCCAAGTCCGAGCTGTCCGCCGCCAATCAGCGCGTCGAACAGGAGCTGGCCAAGTCGCGCACCGAGACCACGGCCCGCATGGCGGACGCGGAGCGTCGCGCACAGGTCATCATCGAAGAAGCCAAGATTCGCGCAATAGAAGAAGGCAACAAGATCGTGGCTGCGGCCCGCGTGGACGCAGACCAGCAGACCGTGAAGGCGCGTGAGGCCTTGCGCGAAGAGGTCGCGGCACTTGCGGTCAGGGGTGCGGAGCAAATTCTTCGCAAGGAAGTCAATGCGGGCGTGCACTCCGAGTTGCTTTCGCGTCTGAAGACAGAGTTTTAAGAGGACAACATGGCCGAACTCGCCACCCTTGCACGCCCTTACGCGGAAGCCTTGTTCAAGTCGGGGCAGGATCCCGCGAGCGATGCGTCCGCCTGGCTCGAACAGTTTGCCGCAATTGCTGGTGATATTCAGTTATTGCAGTTTGCGGACAATCCCAAAGTTACCGCTGCACAGGTATTCGATTTGGTGCGCTCCGTGGTCGAGGGTGAGGTGCCAGACGTGGGCTGGAACTTCCTGCGCGTCGTGATCGACAATGGCCGACTTGCCGTACTGCCGGAGATCGCGTCCCAGTACCGGGTCTTGCGCAATGCCAGCGGGGGCTCGGCCGATGCGGTCGTGTACAGCGCGTTTCCAATCGACGGTGCGGAATTGGTTGATCTCGGCGCCACACTTGAAAAGCGTTTTGGCCGCAGGCTCAACTTGAAAGTCGAGCTAGAGCCTGGGCTGATTGGCGGCGTGCGTGTGGCAGTGGGTGACGAGGTGCTGGACACCTCGGTCAAGGCCCGTCTGCAGCAAATGAGAGCGGCCTTGACGGCGTAGTGCTGTCAGGCTTCGAAGGTTATTCGCTTGTGCATGTTGCCCAGGCGTGGAAAATTTAAAGAAAGTGAAGGAACGAGTCATGCAACTCAATCCCGCAGAAATTTCCGAATTGATCAAGAGTCGCATTGAAGGCCTTCCGGCCAGCGCGAATATCCGCAACCAGGGCACAGTGGTGTCGGTATCGGACGGCATTTGCCGCATCCACGGTTTGTCCGATGTGATGCAGGGGGAAATGCTGGAGTTTCCCGCCGGCAGTGACGGACTGCCCACCTATGGGCTAGCGCTCAATCTCGAGCGCGATTCGGTGGGCTCCGTGATTCTGGGTGAATACGAACATATTTCCGAAGGCGATACAGTCAAATGCACTGGTCGCATTCTGGAAGTGCCGGTCGGCCCGGAACTGCTCGGCCGCGTCGTGAATGCTCTCGGCCAGCCGATTGATGGCAAAGGCCCGATCAACGCCAAGATGACGGACGTTATTGAAAAAGTGGCGCCTGGCGTGATTGCACGTCAGTCGGTTAGCCAGCCAATGCAGACCGGCCTGAAGTCGATCGACTCGATGGTGCCGATTGGCCGCGGCCAGCGCGAACTGATCATCGGTGACCGCCAGACCGGCAAGACCGCAGTTGCGATTGACGCCATCATCAACCAAAAGGGCCAAAACGTGGCCTGCGTCTATGTGGCGATTGGCCAGAAGGCGTCCTCGGTCAAGAACGTGGTGCGCGCTCTGGAGCAAGCCGGGGCGATGGATTTCACAATTGTTGTGGCGGCCACCGCGTCCGAGTCTGCGGCCATGCAATACGTCAGCGCCTATTCCGGGTGCACGATGGGCGAATACTTCCGGGATCGCGGCCAAGACGCGCTGATCGTGTATGACGACTTGTCCAAGCAGGCCGTCGCTTACCGTCAGGTGTCGTTGCTTTTGCGCCGCCCCCCGGGACGCGAAGCCTACCCGGGCGACGTCTTTTATTTGCACAGCCGTTTGCTCGAGCGCGCAGCGCGCGTGAACGTGAAATACGTGGAAGACTTCACCAAGGGTGAAGTCAAAGGCAAGACCGGCTCGCTGACTGCTCTGCCCATCATCGAAACCCAGGCGGGTGACGTTTCCGCATTTGTGCCTACCAACGTGATTTCGATCACTGACGGGCAGATTTTCCTAGAGACTTCGTTGTTTAACGCCGGAATACGTCCTGCGATCAACGCCGGTATTTCGGTCTCGCGTGTGGGTGGCGCGGCGCAAACCAATTGGATCAAGAACCTGTCCGGCGGTATCCGTACCGACTTGGCCCAGTACCGGGAACTGGCTGCGTTTGCGCAGTTTGCCTCCGATCTGGACGAAGCCACACGCAAGCAGTTGGACCGCGGTGCGCGCGTGACCGAGTTGCTCAAGCAGGACCAATACAGTCCGCTGCCGATCAGCCTGATGGGCGCCACTCTGTTCGCAGTGAACAAGGGCTTCATGGACGACGTGGAAATCAAAAAGATACTGCCGTTCGAACACGGTCTGCACGCTTATCTCAAAGACAAGCACGCGGCAATGCTCCAGACGATTGAGAAAAATGGCGCGAAGTGGGATGTCAAAAAAGCTGATCCCGCGAAGGACGATGAAGCAAAGCAGGCATTCAAGAAGATGTGCCAGGATGCCGAGGCGGAACTCACTGCTGCGGTGGGCGCGTTCAAGAAATCGTTTGCCTGAATCCCATCTGATACCCGAAGGAATTCTTTATGGCAGCAGGTAAGGAGATACGCGGCAAGATCAAATCGGTGGAAAACACGAAGAAGATCACCAAGGCTATGGAGATGGTTGCCGCTTCCAAAATGCGCAAGGCTCAGGAGCGCATGCGTGCGGCCCGGCCTTACAGCGAGAAAATTCGCAACATTGCGGCCAATCTGGGCCAGGCGAATCCGGAGTACGTACACCCCTTCATGCGCAGCAATAACGCCAAGGCATCAGGCGTGATCGTCGTGAGTACCGACAAGGGTTTGTGTGGCGGCATGAATACTAACGTGTTGCGTATCGTGACTGCCAAGTTGCGTGAGTTGCAGGCGGCCGGCACCTCCACCCAGGCAGTTGCGATTGGCAACAAAGGTCTTGGGTTTCTGAATCGCGTTGGGGCCAAGGTGGTGGCGCATGTAACGCAGCTCGGCGATACGCCGCATCTGGACAAGCTGATTGGACCGGTCAAGGTGTTGCTGGACGCCTACGCCAAAGGTGAGGTCAACGCGGTGTACCTCGGCTACACGCGTTTTATCAATACGATGAAACAGGAGCCAGTTCTGGAGCAGCTGCTGCCTTTGTCTGCCGCCAAAATGCAGGCGGAGGCCAAGGCCAGCGGTGCGCAGCCAGCCTGGGACTACATCTACGAGCCCGACGCGCAAGTCGTGATTGACGATTTGTTGCTGCGTTACGTAGAGGCCCTGGTGTACCAGGCGGTGGCCGAGAACATGGCTTCCGAGCAATCCGCTCGTATGGTGGCGATGAAGTCCGCCACCGACAACGCGGGCAGTGTGATTGCCGAACTGAAGCTGGTCTACAACAAGACCCGCCAGGCCGCGATTACCAAAGAACTTTCAGAAATCGTGGCCGGTGCGGCTGCGGTTTAAACGCATTTCATTTTTGGAGCAAGCAACATGGCTCAAGCAAGTACCTCTCTGAACGCCGGCGTTCAGGGCAAGATCGTCCAGTGTAT
>JANYFF010000336.1 GCA_025362825.1 Polaromonas sp.
GTCGTCGAGCGCGGCTTTCAGGCCAGCCGCATCGGCGGCCGGGAAAAACCCGCCACGACAGTAGCCTGAGAGGCGCATACCATGCGCTTTCAGTTGCTTTGCGACCTTGTCGAGACCCACGGCTGCCACCTGATCGCGCCACGGGCTGATGGCACGAACGCCGCGTTCGGCGCACTGGTCAATGATGCGGTCCAGCGCTACCTCAACGCCCAGCTGCTTGCGGATGGTGGCCGTGTTGATCGACAGCCAGTTGTGGTCGCTTGAAAAGTCGCGCATGTTGCTTACTCAATCTGGATGTTGGTGTTTCTGACGACGCAGGAATACATGGCTATTTACTTTGTGGCGTGGCGCGAGAAGCGCGTCGGGTTGGTATGACCGATATTTTTTCGCATAGGAGTTACGCAGGGAGTCAACGCTGCAGCGACGCACCGCCGCAAATCTGTATGTCCTGGCCGGTAATGGCGGCGGCTGCGGGCGACATCAAATACGCCACCAGTGATGCAATCTCTGCAGGTTCAATCAGGCGGCCAATGGGCGGTACGCGTGGTGACGATGCCTGCCTGGAGGGGGCGTCCAGCATGGCCGTGCGGGTAGCCGCCGGCGACACCACATTAACGGTGACGCCAGAGGCCACGACTTCAGCCGCCCAGCTACGGGCCAGCGACACCAGCGCCGCCTTGGTGGCCGCATATTCACTGCGGCCGGCAAAACCCTGCGCCACGCGGCTACCAATGATGACCACGCGGCCCGAGCCCCTGGCGACCATGCCGGGCACGGCAACATTGGCCATGCAGCTCAGCGCATTCACATGCACTTGCCACATCAGTTGTGAGTCGTTTGCCTGCAGATTGCCAAGCCGGCCAACCCGCAGCACACCGGCTGCATGCACCAGCGCTTCTGCCGGTGCGGCGCGTGTGGCTGCTTCGGTAGCTGCGGTGTCGCACAGGTTCACCTGCACTGCAGTGAATGCGGGATGCGAAATGCTGGAGGGTGCGAGGTCAAAACCGCTGACTGCCCAGCCCAGGCCCAACAGGTGCTCTGCAATGGCCCGGCCTATGCCGGAGCTGCTGCCGGTGACAATGGTGCGTAGCAATTCACTCGACACGAATATTGCCTTCGGTGATGACCTTTTGCGAGCGCGCCATATCGGCGTTCTGGAATTTTGCAAAGTCTTCCGGCGAGCCCGGCGTCAGTACCAGACCCTGCGCAATCAGTTTGTCGCGCATGTCGGTGGCCAATGCCTTGTTGGTTTCGTCGTTTAACCGCTGCGTGATCTCGGCTGGCAGCTTTGCCGGTGCCCAGAGGCCGTACCAGCTGTAAAACTCGTAGCCGGGAATCGTCTCGGACACCGTCGGCACGTCGGGCAGGTTGGGCGCTCGCTTGTCGCCGGTGACGGCAACGACGCGCAGCATGCCGCTCTTGTGGTACTGCAGCGAGCCCAAAATTGGATCGATAAAACCGTCAATCTGACCGCCTATAAGGTCCTGGAATGCGGGCGCCGTACCTTTGTAAGGCACCACGGTGTAGTCGATGCCGCCGGCGCGTTTGAGGAGCTCGGTGGAGAGGTGGCCGGCTGAGCCTATAGAGCCGACAGCGAAGGTCATCCTGCCGGGGTGCGCCTTTGCATAGGTGATGAGCGACCTGATGTCGGTGATGGGCAGGTTCTTGTTGATGGCGACGGACAGCGGTGCCTTGGCCACCAGGGCAATCGGCGTGAAATCCTTGACAACACCATAAGACACCGACTTCATGGTCATGGGTGCAGATGTGAAGGTGGACGCGTTGAACAACAGGGTGTAGCCGTCAGCTTGCGCAGCAGCCACCGCCGCTGCGCCTATGGTGCCGTTGCCACCTGCCCGGTTTTCGACGACGAAGGGCTGGCCCATCTGCTCACCAAGCTTTTGTGCCAACTGGCGCCCGACGGCGTCCAGCGTGCCGCCGGGCGGGAAGGGAATGATGACCTTGACCGCACGGTTAGGGTAAGGCTGGGCGGCAGCTGTGATGGCGGCAAAGCTCAGAGAGAGCAGGGCGGTTTTAAGTAAAGTTCCAGTCATGGGTTTGTCTCCGTTGGATGATTGAATATCGTTTATTGAATGCCGTGT
>JANYFF010000351.1 GCA_025362825.1 Polaromonas sp.
CTTACAGAACTTCAGGAGCCAGGGACACGATCTTCATGAACTTTTCAGTGCGCAACTCGCGTGTCACTGGTCCGAAGATGCGGGTGCCGATGGGCTCCAGCTTGGCGTTGAGCAACACTGCTGCGTTGCCGTCGAATTTAACCAGCGAACCATCGCCACGGCGGATGCCCTTGGCGGTGCGAACGACTACAGCACTGTAAACCTCGCCTTTTTTGACGCGGCCACGTGGAGCGGCTTCTTTGATGCTGACCTTGATGACGTCACCGACGCTGGCGTACCGGCGCTTGGATCCGCCCAGCACTTTGATGCACATCACGGATTTGGCACCCGTATTGTCAGCAACATCGAGTTTGGATTGCGTTTGAATCATTTAATTTGTTCCCAACTTGCACCAGAAAGCAACTTAACAACGCCTTTCAGCATCGCGGAGCTACATAACTGATCAGTCTTGGGCCTGTTGTCCACACCACAAACCACTTGCGATGCTTTCATTTAGGCTATTAAGTCAGAATCTTCGCTTTTTTGTAGCGAAGCCCTCGATTATCACTCAGCGTTTACGCCCTGTCAACACCCAATTGTGAAAAAACGCCACAAAATTCAATTGAAGGGGCATTGACCGCAGAAAAAATCAGCCCGGCATATGCAGATACTGGTCGCAGAGGGTTAAAAACTCTGCAAGTTGCGGAGCAACCCCGGTTTCTTCCTGAAGCAGACCCGAAACCTCGGGTGCCAGCGACTTGGCCAGCGCGGCGTCCAAGAAAAGCAGCCTTGAACGCCTGGCCAGCACATCTTCTACAGTGCGGGCATATTCATGACGCGCAGCAAAGCGCACCATGGCTTCGGTCAGGCCACCGCCCAGCTCGCGATCCGCCCCCGGCAGCGCCAGCACAGCTGCTTTTTCGCTTCCATATAGATGTATGCCGGGCGCATCGCTTATTTTCTGGCTCATGGCCTCTGCGCCCAGCAGCAACATGTGATCGGTCACTCCGCCCGCGCGCTTTGGCAGCAAACCTGCTGCAAAAATCTCGTCCAGCACATCTTCGGCCATGGCGCGGTAAGTCGTCCATTTGCCGCCGGTCACGGTAATCAGGCCACTTTTGCTGGCGAGCACCGTGTGTTCGCGGGACAAGCCCTGGGTGTTATCGCCCTCTTCGTCGGGCGGTTTGACCAGCGGCCGCAAGCCGACCCAGATGCTTTTAATGTCAGCGCGCGTCGGTGCCCTGGTCAGGTAGCGGGCCGACTCACCGAGGATGAAGTCAAGTTCTTCCCCGAAAGGCAAGGGTTCGCGGGCCAGGTCGTGGCGCGGCGTATCTGTGGTGCCCAAAATGGTCTTGCCCAGCCACGGCACGGCAAACAGCACACGGCCGTCAGCTGTTTTGGGGATCAGCATGGCGTGGTTGCCTGGCAGGAAAGACCTGTCCACGACGACGTGCACACCCTGGCTGGGTGCCACCATGGGCTTGACGTCGCGGCCCAGCGCCTGGCCGTCTTCCATGCGGAAATGGTCGACCCAGACGCCTGCAGCATTAACCACGCATTTGGCCTTGATGTCGTAGGTCTGGCCGGTTTCCTGGTCTTTGGCCTGCAGACCGGCCACCATGCCGTTTTCATAAACCAGCCGCGTCGCAGCGCAGTAGTTGATCAGCAAGGCGCCCCGGGCTGCGGCCGTGCGGGCCAGCGCCAGTGCCAGCCGGGCGTCGTCAAACTGGCCGTCCCAGTACTTGACGCCGCCCTTGAGCTTGCCGGCCGGGCCGCTGTGCCTGGTATTGGGCAGCAGTGCCAGCGTTTCACGCCGGCTCAGAAACTCGGTCGGCCCCAGACCAGCCTTGCCAGCCAGAGCGTCGTACAGCTTGAGCCCGATGCCGTAAAAAGGCGCCTCCCATACCTTGTAGGAAGGCATCACAAAGGCCAGCGGCTGTGCCAGGTGCGGAGCGTTGGCCAGCAGCGTGGTGCGCTCATGCAGCGCCTCGCGTACCAGTGAAATATTGCCCTGCGCCAGGTAGCGCACACCACCGTGCACCAGTTTGGTCGCCCGTGACGACGTGCCCTTGGCAAAGTCATGCGACTCCACCAGCACTACCGAAAACCCACGTGCAGCGGCGTCCAGTGCGACACCGAGCCCCGTTGCACCGCCGCCAATCACTGCAACGTCATATGCCTCACCACCCGCTAAACGGCTGATAAGCATGCTTCGCTCAGTATGCAGAATTTGCTTGTCAGTCACCATGAATAGCTACTTCAGCGTTGCGGCCAATTCAAAAACTGGCGCAAACGCGGTCTGGAGTCAATGTAAATAAAAGGCCGCGCGCGACCTGACGCTTGTCGGGTGTGCACGGCCATTTTTCAAGTCGCGATGACTATCCATGGATAGCCTTTAGCTCCCAATTTAGCGCACCTTGCCGTTTTTCCAGGCGTCGAGCAGGGTCTCGTAAGCAATCGTCTCGCCCTTCGGCTTTTCGTTAGCCAGTTTTTTCCAGGGCGCGCCTTTGTCACTCAAGTATTTGTTCGGATCACCCTTTGGGTTGAGTTTTGGCGCGCAATGCGCCATACCTGAACGCTCCAGACGCGCCATAACTTGGTCCATTTCCTCAGCCAGGTTATCCATTGCAGCTTGCGGCGTTTTTTCACCGGTCACAGCCACGGCAACGTTCTTCCACCAAAGCTGAGCCAGCTTCGGATAGTCGGGTACGTTGGTACCTGTAGGCGTCCATGCAACGCGGGCGGGGCTACGATAAAACTCGATCAAACCACCGTATTTGGCAGCATTTTTCGTGAAGTAGTCGTGCCGGATATCACTGTCCCTTACAAAGGTCAGCCCGGTGATCGACTTTTTAAGCGATACAGTTTTGCTCGTCACAAATTGGGCATAAAGCCAGGCTGCCGCAACTTTATCGGGGTCATGATCTTTAAAGAAAGTCCATGACCCGACATCCTGGTAGCCGTTCTGCATGCCCTGCTTCCAGTACGGACCATTCGGGCCGGGTGCCATGCGCCACTTAGGCGTGCCGTCGGCGTTGACGACCGGCAAACCGGGTTTGACCATGTCGGCCGTAAACGCCGTGTACCAGAAAATTTGTTGCGCGATCTGCCCTTGTGCAGGTACCGGGCCCGACTCACCAAAGGTCATGCCGGTAGCTTCTTTGGGCGCGTACTTTTTCATCCAATCGATGTATTTAGTCAGCGCATAAACTGCCGCGGGTGAATTGGTCGCGCCGCCGCGTGACACCGAAGCGCCCACTGGTGTGCATTTGTCGGCAGCAACGCGGATACCCCACTCATCCACAGGCAAACCGTTCGGAATACCAATGTCTGCCGTGCCGGCCATTGACAGCCATGCATCCGTAAAGCGCCAGCCAAGTGACGGGTCTTTCTTGCCATAGTCCATGTGCCCGTAAATTGGCTTGCCGTCGACAGTCTTTACGTCGTTGGTAAAGAACTCCGCAATGTCCTCATAAGCGCTCCAGTTTTGCGGCACACCCAGCGCGTAACCATACTTGGCCTTGAACTTGTCCTGCAGGTCTTTTTTTGCAAACAGATCGGCGCGAAACCAGTACAGATTTGCAAATTGCTGATCAGGCAACTGGTACATCTTTTTATCAGGCGCAGTGGTAAAGCTGGTGCCAATAAAATCTTTCAAATCCAGGCCAGGGTTGGTGTACTCCTTGCCTTTTCCCACCATGTAATCGCTCAGCGCAAGGATTTTCCCGTAGCGATAGTGGGTGCCAATCAGGTCCGAATCGGAAACCCAGCCGTCGTAAATACTTTTACCGGATTGCATTGAAGTTTGCAGTTTTTCAACCACATCGCCCTCTTGGATGATGTCGTGCTTAACCTTTATCCCGGTAATTTCTTCAAACGCTTTTGCCAGCGTCTTCGACTCGTATTCATGCGTGGTCAGCGTTTCTGAAACCACAGAGATTTCCTTGACCCCTTTTGCCTGCAATTTTTTGGCGGCGTCGATGAACCACTTCATCTCGGCGGCTTGTTTGTCCTTGGACAAGGTCGAGGGCTGGAATTCGCTGTCAATCCATTTTTGTGCAGCTGCCTGATCCGCCCAGCTGTGACCAACGACCGCGCAAGCCATAACGACTGCGGATACCTTATACCGAAACTTCATGATTCATCTCCTTAAGTTTTACCCCCTGTGTGTCGGGACGAGGCGGCTCCAGGGGTGGAAAACCGGTCATCGCGCGCAACTCGATTAACCTTTGCGCATCACCAAAACCAATAAGCACACAGACGCGACAAAGCTGATCCAGATCGAAGGCTCTGCAGCCAGACTAAACCAGCTGGCCAATTTTCCGCTGAGGCCTACAAAGGCCAGATTTACATACGCCGCGGACAACAGGCCAATAAAAAGACGGTCTCCGCGTGTTGTCTTGATAGGCAAAAAACCCTTGCGCAGGGTGGTTGGCGATTTGATTTCCCAAACGGTCATTCCCGCCAACATGAGCGCGATGCAGGTAAAAAAAACCGCCACCGGGGTGGTCCAAGCCATCCATTCGAACATTTCCAACTCCCTTCGAATTTTTATTACACGCGACCCATCGCGAAGCCCTTGGCGATGTAGTTACGCACAAACCAGATCACAATCGCACCCGGCACAATGGTCAATACACCCGCAGCGGCCAGGGTCGCCCAATCCATACCCGACGCAGACACCGTACGTGTCATGGTGGCCACAATCGGCTTCGCATTGACGCTCGTCAAAGTGCGCGCCAACAACAACTCAACCCAACTGAACATGAAACAGAAAAAAGCTGCAACACCAACGCCCGCCTTGATCAACGGCAGAAAAATCGTCACAAAGAACCGCGGGAAAGAGTAGCCGTCAATGTAGGCTGTCTCGTCAATTTCGCGGGGAATACCGCTCATGAAACCTTCAAGTATCCAGACGGCCAGCGGCACATTGAACAACAAGTGCGCCAGAGCCACGGCCAGATGCGTGTCCATTAATCCGACCGTCGTGTAAAGCTGGAAAAAGGGCAGCAAAAATACCGCTGGAGGTGTCATGCGGTTGGTCAGCAACCAAAAAAATACGTGCTTATCGCCTAAAAAACTGTAGCGCGAAAAGGCATAAGCGGCGGGAAGCGCCACTGACACAGAAATGACGGTATTGATGGCTACATAAATCAGGCTGTTGATGTAGCCTGAATACCACGATGGATCAGTCAGGATGGTTTTATAGTTCGCCCACGTGAAGTGCTGCGGGAACAAAGAAAAGTGGGACAGTATTTCGTCGTTCGTCTTGAACGACATATTGATCATCCAGTAGATCGGCAGCAGCGCAAAAATAAGATACAGCGCCAAAAACACCGACCGCTTTTGAAAACCTGTCTTATTCATGACCGCCTTCCTTTTCCTGCGTACCGACACGCTGCATCCAGTTGTACAAAATAAAGCACAGCAGCAAGATGATCAGAAAGTAGATCAGCGAAAAAGCCGCCGCTGGACCCAAGTCAAACTGGCCTACCGCTTTTTGCGTCAGAAACTGCGATAAAAAGGTAGTTGAGTTCCCCGGCCCGCCACCTGTCAGAACAAAGGGTTCTGTGTAGATCATGAAGCTGTCCATGAAGCGAAGCAATACAGCGATCATCAACACGCCGCGCATTTTCGGCAGTTGTACGTACCAAAAAACCGCCAGTTTCGATGCCCCGTCAATACTGGCCGCCTGGTAGTAAGCGTCGGGAATCGAGCGCAAGCCCGCATAACCCAGTAACGCAACGAGTGGCGTCCAGTGCCACACATCCATCAACAAGACCGTAGCCCAGGCATGCGCCGCATTCCCGGTGTAGCTGTAATCGATCCCCAGCCCTTGTAGCGCGGCCCCCATCAGGCCGATGTCGGTACGGCCAAAGATTTGCCAGATGGTGCCTACGACATTCCATGGGATAAGCAGCGACAGCGCGACAATCACCAGCGTCGCTGACGCTTTCCAGCCCTGAGCAGGCATTGACAGCGCCAGCAGAATCCCCAATGGCAGCTCAACGGCCAACACTGACAGCGAAAAGGTCAGCTGACGCAGCAGGGCGCCATGCAATTCTTCATCGCGCATTACATTGGCAAACCACTCGGTACCCACAAACACTTTTCGCTCTGGCGAAATAATGTCCTGCACCGAATAATTTACCACCGTCATCAACGGCAAGATGGCTGAAAACGCAACGCACAACAGTACCGGAAGTATCAGGAACCAGGCTTTCTGATTTACAGGTTTGGTAGTGGTGCTCACGACACGATCTCCTCGTTTTTATAGAAACAGGTGTGTTCGCCAATAACCTGCAGCCATACGGTTTCGCCAACCAAAATTGGCCTTTCGCTGGCTGGTAAACGCGCCTTCAGGGTGTTCCCCGCCACATTCGCACTCAAGATAACGTGCGTCCCTACGTCTTGCACCTGACTTACGATCAAACACAAGGCACCGGGGGACTGAGCGACCACGGGCTCTAGGTATTCTGGGCGAATACCCAGCTTGATAGTGCCAAGCGGCAATTTTTGGCGCTGCGGCGAGGCCAAGGCCACGCCGGCCACTACAACCTTGTCGACCTCGACCTCGCCAGCAATGAAATTCATCCCAGGCGAACCAATAAAGTTGCCGACAAAGGTATGACTAGGCCGCTCGAAAAGATCTGCAGCAGAACCCACCTGTACAGCACGGCCGCGCGTCATGACCACAACCTGATCGGCAAACGTCAGCGCTTCGACCTGATCGTGCGTCACATAGATCAAGGTCAGCTTGAGCTCATGGTGAATCTGCTTGAGCTTGCGGCGCAATTGCCATTTCAAATGAGGGTCAATCACAGTCAGCGGTTCGTCGAACAGCACGGCTGACACATCTGACCTGACCAGACCGCGGCCCAGCGATATTTTTTGTTTGGCATCGGCAGCAAGTCCGGCGGCACGGTGGTTCAGCTGTCCGCTGAGTTCCAGCATTTCGGCAATCTCACCGACACGCTGATTTATTTTTTCTTTAGGCATCTTGCGGTTACGCAAGGGAAAGGCGAGATTTTCAGCAACCGTCATGGTGTCGTAAATCACCGGGAACTGAAACACCTGCGCGATGTTGCGCTGCTGGGGCGTAGCCCGGGTGACGTCTTGACCATCAAACCGCACGCTGCCGCTCCACGGCGCTACCAACCCGGACATGATGTTCAGCATGGTGGTCTTGCCGCACCCTGAAGGGCCCAGCAATGCGTACGCGCCCCCATCGTCGAAGGTCATTTTCAAGGGTAGCAGCGCGTAATCCGAGTCCTGCTGTGGATTCGATTTGTAGGCGTGCGCCAGGTCAAGTTCTATACGCGCCATATCAGTGGCCTCCGCCGCGCCGGGGTGCGTGCGTCAGGGCGCCGGCACTGTCAAACAGATAGGCGAGCGCCGGGTCTAAGTAGAGGATCAAGGGGGTTCCAGGTTCAAACCGGTGTACGCCCGTGAGTTGCGCTACCAACTCCCCAACCGCCGTGCTCACATGCACATAGGTGTCTGATCCAGAGATTTCGGCAAGTTCGACTTTTCCCGGCAGCGCAACGTCGTTACCAGCCGTATTTACACGCAACGAACTGGCGCGGATTCCAACGGTCAGTTGCTGAGTTGCTGAGTCATTCAAGTTCATGGTCAGCAGCGGTCCGCCCTGCAGTTGTACGCCGCCAGCCGCTGCACTGGCTGCCAGCAGATTCATGGGCGGATCGCTGAAGGCCTTGGCTACGCGCAAGGACTTCGGATGGTGAAAGACTTCCGCCGTTGGTCCGTACTGCAACAGCTCACCTGCATCCATTACAGCGGTGTACCCGCCCAGTAGCAGCGCTTCACCCGGCTCCGTCGTGGCATAAATAACAGTAGAGCTGCCGACCGCAAACAGCGCGGTTAACTCGTCACGCAACTCTTCGCGCAACTTGTAGTCCAGATTGACCAGCGGTTCGTCCAGCAACATCAGCGGCGCACCCTTGGCCAGTGCACGAGCCAGGGCCACGCGTTGCTGTTGCCCGCCCGACAGTTCAGCGGGGTAGCGGTCGAGGAACATCTCAATATGCAGCTTTTCAGCGAGCTCCTGCACGCGCTGGGAAATATTTTTTTCGCCGCGTAACTTCAAAGGCGATGCGATGTTGTCGCGAACCCGCAGAGATGGGTAGTTAATAAACTGCTGGTACACCATCGCCACATCACGCTCGCGCACCGGGGTGCCCACCACGTTGCACCCATCAACCAGCACACGGCCGCCGCTTGGTACATCCAACCCAGCCATGATGCGCATCAGACTGGTTTTACCGGCCTGCGTAGCGCCCAGCAATACCGTGACAGCCCCGCTACGGGGCGCTATGTCCATCGAATGCAGCCAGATCTCAGCACCGACCTTTTTGTGGACGCCTTCAAGGCTTAACTGCATCACACGCCTTGTTCAATGTTTTTAAAGTCACGTTGATCACTTTCGCTTTGGATAATTATTGTTCGTTAGTCTTCTTTTTATCTCCGTAATTACCCTTGAAATGTTCTTATTGTTTCGTTTTGTTGGAAAAACCATCTTGTTTGGATTGAAAATGGGTGGATGAATCCAAATCCAAGGCAACTCACGATGCTTGCGATGGTGCAGAAGCAAGGCTCCGTCACCGTTGAGCAGTTGGCTGAAAAGCTGGGCGTCACGCTACAAACGGTTCGCCGCGACGTGCGGCGGCTTGCGGACGAGGGGCTATTCGCCCGCTTTCACGGCGGCGTACGGGTATCAGGCTCCACGGTTGAAAATATCGCCCACAAACAGCGTGAAAATTTAAATCCACAAGGCAAGTTGCGTATCGCGCAATCGGTGGCGGCAGCGGTTCCGAACGGCTGCTCGCTGATCCTCAATATCGGCACCACCACAGAAGCAATTGCCAAGGCGCTGCTGCACCATGAAGGCCTGCGCGTCATCACCAACAATCTGAATGTGGCGAATATCCTCAGCGCCAACCTGAAAAGCGAAATAATTGTGGTGGGCGGCGTGGTGCGTGGCCGGGACCAGGGCATTGTGGGTGAGGCGGCGGTCGATTTCATACGCCAGTTCAAGGTCGATATTGCGCTGATGGGCATCTCCGGCATTGAAGCGGATGGCACGCTGCGGGACTACGACTACCGCGAAGTCAAAGTGTCGCAAACCATCATTGCGCACGCCCGCGAGGTATGGGTGGCGGCAGACAGCAGCAAGTTCAACCGCCCCGCGATGGTGGAAGTCGCCAACTTGAGCCAGATTGACCGTTTGTTTACCGACGCCCCGCCGCCCGAGCCGTTTCCCGCACTGCTGGCGGAGGCTCAAGTGCGCTACGAGGTGTCCCTGGCGTAAGGGAGCCGCCGTGCACCGTGCCTGAATTGGTATCTGCATCCTTTTTTTAAAGATCCGCTCATGACCTATCTACTCGCTTTGGACCAAGGCACTTCAAGCTCGCGCAGCATTGTGTTTGACGCCTCGGGCCGCATCGTTGCGCAGGCGCAGATGGAGCTTGTGCAAAGCTACCCGCGGCCCGGCTGGGTGGAGCACGATCCACTGGAGATCTGGCGTACGCAGCTGGCAACCGCACGCGCGGTGCTCGTCAAGGCGGGCCTGCAGGCCTCTGACATTCGGGCGATAGGAATCACCAACCAGCGCGAAACCACCGTGGTGTGGAATCGCGCGACTGGCGTGCCGATTCACCCGGCCATCGTCTGGCAAGACCGGCGCGCCGAGCCAACCTGCGTGGCGCTGCGCGAAAGCGGCCTGACCGGCACCATTCGCGCGAAAACCGGATTGGTGGTTGATGCCTATTTTTCGGGCACCAAACTCAAATGGATTCTCGACAACGTGCCGCTTGCCAGAGCCCAAGCTAACAATGGCGAACTGGCTTTTGGCACCATCGACAGCTGGCTGATCTGGCAATTGACGGGCGGCGCGGTGCATGCAACCGACGTGAGCAATGCCTCGCGCACCATGCTGTTTAACGTGCACAGCAACCAGTGGGACGGCGAGTTGCTGAAAGCGCTGGATATTCCCGCCAACCTGTTGCCCGTCGTCAAACCCTCCAGCGCTTTCTATGGCGAAGTCAAGGCGGAATTGCTTGGTCATGCCATCCCGATAGGTGGCGTCGCAGGCGACCAGCAAAGCGCCTTGTTTGGACAGGCCTGCTTCAAGTCGGGCATGGTCAAAAACACCTATGGCACAGGCTGCTTCATGCTGATGCACACCGGCTCGCAGTTTCAGACCTCGCACAACGGCCTGCTGACGACCAGTGCTGCGCAAGTTTCCAGCCAGCCAGAGTTTGCCGTTGAGGGCAGCGTGTTTGTGGGCGGTGCCGTGGTGCAATGGCTGCGCGACGGGCTCAACGCCATCAAGGGCAGCGGGCAAGTCGAGGCACTCGCGCAAAGCGTGCCGGACTCTGGCGGGGTCATGATGGTGCCGGCTTTTACCGGCTTGGGCGCGCCCTACTGGGAGCCGGACGCGCGCGGCACCATCACCGGACTGACGCGCGGCACCACCGTCGGCCACATCGCCCGCGCCGCGCTTGAAAGCATTGCCTACCAGAGCGCGGCCTTGCTGCAGGCCATGAGCCGCGACGCTGTCAGCAGCGGCGCGGTGCCGGTATCGGAGCTCCGGGTAGACGGCGGCGCCTGCATCAACGACTTGTTGATGCAGTTTCAAGCCGACCTGCTGGGTATCCCGGTGGTGCGGCCGGCGGTCACGGAAACCACAGCGCTGGGCGCTGCTTACCTGGCGGGTTTGTCGAGCGGCGTGTACGGCAACACGGCGGAGCTGTCCAGCCTGTGGCGCGCCGAGCGGACATTTCTGCCCACCTTAAGCGCCGAGCGGGCCGGCGAGCGCATGGAACAATGGGCGCACGCGGTCCGAAAAACCGTATTGCGCTAGGCCTGCAGCCACATATTTTCACATCAAATAGGCCTGGGACCTAATTTTTAATGGCGGTGCTAGCT
>JANYFF010000354.1 GCA_025362825.1 Polaromonas sp.
TATGACCGCGAAAAGCAGGAATTGGTCTCAAGAAGCGCCCGCCTCGCCTATCCCATTCGGGACGGCCTTCCGGTGATGCTGGAATCCGAGGCACGCACCTTGAGCGATGAAGAACTTGGCTTGTGAGATTTATCTGAACCGCCATCGAGCAGCATGAGTTTCACCGTCCTCATTCCGGCCCGTCTCGCCTCCACCCGACTGCCCAACAAACCCCTTGCGGACCTTGGCGGCACACCCATGGTCGTGCGGGTTGCGCAGCGCGCACTGTACAGCGGTGCCCGCCAAGTGGTGGTCGCCACCGACAGCCAGGAAGTGCTTGAAAAATGTGCTGACTTCAACATACAGGCCGTGCTGACGCGGCCCGATCACGCGAGCGGCAGCGACCGGCTGGCAGAAGCCTGCGATATTCTCGGCCTGCCCGATGATGCGCTGGTGGTCAACGTTCAGGGCGACGAACCGCTGATTGACCCCGCACTCATAAACGCGGTTGCCGGTTTGCTGGAAGAGCGCCGCGATTGCGCCATGAGCACTGCTGGGCACGCGATAGAAGAGATAACTGAGTTCCTGAACCCAAACGTGGTGAAAGTGGTGCTCGATGCGCGCCAGACAGCCCTTTACTTCAGCCGTGCACCAATACCCCTTGCACGGGATTTTGCTGGCGAGCCATGGTGGCAATCCGACAGCACATTGCCCCGGCCGCTTCGGCATGTAGGTATTTACGGTTATCGAGTTGGTTTCCTGAAGCTCTTTCCCACCTTGCCACAGGCGCCGATGGAGAAACTGGAGTCGCTGGAGCAATTACGGGCACTCTGGCATGGCTATCGCATCGCCGTGCACATCACCCACCAGTCACCAGGCATTGGTGTGGACACACCTGAAGACCTGATACAGGCCCGCAAACTATTTTCCTAGCAGGTACACGCCAGACAGCATAGCTGCTGATGTAAGTTCTCATCAAGAGGTGCATGCTATCCTTGGAAAAACGGCTGCGGCGCTTCTTTATGGTGCCCATTGCGACCCGAACCGACCTGCCCGGCGCCTTCTGCGGATGACTTGGCAGGCAATCCCTGAATTCATAAAAATACGAGGACAACCATGAGATTGATTTTGTTGGGCGCACCTGGTGCAGGCAAAGGAACCCAAGCCACGTTTATCTGCCAGAAATACAATATTCCCCAAATTTCCACTGGTGACATGTTGCGTGCAGCCGTCAAGGCGGGTACGCCGCTGGGCATTGAAGCCAAAAAAATAATGGATTCCGGTGCGCTCGTCAGCGACGACCTCATCATCAACCTGGTGAAAGAGCGCATCAACCAGCCAGACTGCGCCATGGGCTTTCTGTTTGACGGTTTTCCCCGCACGATTCCGCAGGCCGATGCTATGAAAACAGCCGGCGTCAAGCTCGACTATGTACTCGAAATCGACGTGCCCTTTGAAGCCATCATTGAACGCATGAGCGGCCGGCGTTCGCATACGTCGTCCGGCCGGACCTACCACGTCAAATACAACCCGCCGAAAGTCGAAGGCAAGGATGACGTCACCGGCGAAGCGCTGATCCAGCGCGAAGACGACAAGGAAGAAACCGTGCGCAGGCGCCTGGAGGTCTACAGCGCGCAAACCCGGCCGCTGGTGGACTACTACTCGCAATGGGCAAAATCAGAGCCGTCATTGGCCCCCGCTTACCGCGCCATCAGTGGCATGGGAACGGTTGATGAAATAACTGCCAGAGCGTTTGCCGCCCTGGCAAACTAGCCGAACCCCGGCAACATCAAGGCAAGCATCAGCGCGATGCGCGCCTTGACCGGGCTAAGACCTTTTGAAGTTTCAAAAACATCACCCGCCAAGGCCAGTACATGGCCATCGGGGCAGCGGGTTGCCCGAACGACCCTGATGCCGCCGGCCTGCGCCACCTTGAGTGCAGCATCCAGCTCGTTGTGAGCAGTGCCATTGCCGGTGCCCGCTAGCACCAGTCCCTGCACGCCAGCCGCGATGAGGGCATGCACTACACCACCACCGGCGCCAGCGTAGTTCATCACCACCTCGACTTTAGGCCAGCATATTACAGATTGCAGGGTTGCTATGTTTTCGATAGCTGCACGCGCCCTGATTTCATGGGCAGCGGGCCAATTCCCTAATAATCTGAGCCTGTTGTCCTCTACGTAGGCTATCGGCGCGGCATCTCCGGAGCTAAAAGCATCCAGCCGGTAGGTGTGGCGTTTTTGCACATCTGCCGCGCGGTGAACCACCCCGGCGCACACGGCGACGACACCTCTTGCCCCTGGAGTGCCAGCCACTGTGACAGCATCGCGGAGGTTTTGAGGGCCATCCGGCGTAAGCGCCGAGGCCGGACGCATGGCGCAAGTCAGCACAACCGGCTTGGCCGGACTCAGCAATGCATGCAGAAAATAAGCGGTTTCCTCCAGCGTGTCCGTTCCGTGGGTAATCACAATGCCGGCCACGTCATCAAGGCTTGAAAAGTAATTCACCCGCTCTGCCAGCAGCGTCCAGATTGCAAAACTCATGTCCTTGCTGTCCGCCTGCGCGATCTGCTCAACCAGCAATTCGTGTGCAGACGCAAGTCCTGCAATGCCCTCTACCAACGTGACGATTCCCAGTTCGGCTGCGACATAGGCAATGTGGTCAGAGGCATCCGCAGACTGGCCAGCAATGGTGCCACCGGTACCCAGAATCACTATTTTTTTTTTATGCATTGATAAGTCGAACAAAAAAACTTGCTTTTAGTAAAAAGCTGGATGAAAATACAGTCACTGGTTATTCAGACAGTTGCAGTTACCGCCCAAGAGGAGTTTGCGTCATGAGCACTTTGAACCCTTTGAACCATTTCTCAAATATAGCGCCTGAAGGCCCCAAGCTCACGGCACGCCAGCAGCAAATCCTTGAGCTCATCCAGACCGCCATTGCCCAGACAGGCGCACCGCCTACCCGGGCAGAAATCGCCACCGAGCTTGGGTTTCGTTCCGCCAACGCTGCTGAGGAGCACCTGCAGGCGCTGGCACGCAAAGGCGTTATCGAACTGGTCAGCGGTACGTCGCGTGGCATACGGCTGCGGAGCGATACCTTACGCTCTTTGAATGAAACCCGTATCAAACAGTTTTCCCTGCCGTTGCAAAGCCTGGCCCAACTCGTCCTGCCTCTGGTGGGACGAGTTGCTGCTGGCAGCCCCATTCTTGCGCAGGAGCACATCGAGCAAACCTATACTTTCGAGAGCAGCCTCTTTCAGAAGCAACCCGATTATCTGCTTAAGGTACGCGGCATGAGCATGCGCGACGTCGGCATCATGGACGGTGATTTGCTGGCCGTAAAGCAGGCCAAGGAAGCCAAAAATGGACAGATTGTTGTGGCCCGCCTGGGTGAAGAAGTCACCGTTAAACGCTTTCGCCGCACCGGGGACTTGATTGAACTGTTACCGGAAAACCCGGACTTCAAAACCATCGTGGTTGAACCCGGCGAGCCGTTCGAGCTGGAAGGGCTGGCCGTGGGCCTCATCCGCAACACGATGCTGATGTAGCGATCTGGCCGTGCACCAGGTGGCGGGCGTTTGGCTTGAAGAGAGGCCAACACCCTGGTGCAGCGGTCTTTCGGCTTTGCGGCCGTTTGGTAATCCTGTCTGTGTAAATCTCATCAGGAGTTCATCATGGGAATAGTTGGTTTTTTACCGCAGTTTTCACGCGCGGCAGCTTTGTCTGGCCTTCCATCACCATTCCAGACATTTCTGGCGCTGTTCATGCCATCAGCACCAGCATCGCAGGCGATCCGCTCCCCTAGCGCTCGATCCGTCCCTCTCAGCATTGCTGCAAGGCTGATACATCGAGGTCCGGATGCAGTAAATTGCTGTGACAGTGCGCTTGCGTTGCCCATCCGTGCGGAAAGCCGCCAAGTTCAACCCTCGCGTTTGAAAGTCGTGCGACAGTTTGAGCCGGGTATAGCGGCCTCGCTGGCGGGTCGCATGGTCATTTCGGGCCGCATGGCCGATGTGTGCGCCGAGCTTGACCGCATGGAGCGAAAGGAATCCGGCACCGCGCAAATTCCTATGTTCTAGTCCTTGTAGCTTGATGGCCAGGTCCTGCGTTGTCAAGGCAATCTCCTTGTTACGCCGGTCGATTACACGGGCAATTTAGTGTTTCCGGTCTTGTCCCAGCGGTTGGAATTGAAAGACTTGCAGGCACAATATCGGCATGAATATTGTGATTCTTGACGATTATCAGGATGCAGTTCGCAAACTGTCATGCGCCGCCAAATTGGACGC
>JANYFF010000482.1 GCA_025362825.1 Polaromonas sp.
GGCACGGTCAAGGGCGTCATGCCGCAGTCGCTGCATGATATGGGTGCGCAAATCATTTTGGGCAACACCTTTCATTTGTGGATGCGGCCGGGGCTGGACGTGCTCAAACAATTTGGCGGGCTGCATAAGTTTGAAGAATCATCGTGGGTGATGTATGGCGGCAACGGCACGTGGCCGAATTGGGCCATCAGCGCATACGAGTCGCTGCTCAATTTGAATTTGTACAAGGGTCCGTCAGCATGGGGCCAGCGGCCCAGCAGCGTCGCGGTAAAGCCGCCGTCCATCTGCATGACGGCACCAGGCAAAGGCTTTTTGCTAACCTTCATGTGGGCAGCAACTTCGTGGCCTGAGTTCGCATCTGGTGACAAGACGCGCTCAATCAGCAACTCCAGCCTACCGCCGCTGGCCTTTTGACCGAACAGCCGCGCCTTGACCACCTTGGTGTCGTTAAACACCAGCAAGTCACCGGGCAGTAACAGGCCAGGCAGGTCGGTAAATTGACGGTCTATCGCGGCAATGGCGCGGCCGTCGAGCAGGCGCGAACCGCTGCGCTGCGCGGGCGGATGCTGGGCGATGAGTTCGGGGGGGAGTGTGAAATCAAAATCACTGAGGCTGAAATGCGTCTTCATGGAGGCACAATTGTCCCATGCCGCCACCTGTCCCCAAGGCTTCCGAACCGCTTGCCGCTCCTGCAGGCGCTGTAGCGGGCAAGGTGCCGGCGCCGGCTGAACCCCGGTCAGCCATTCAGAAGGCGCTCGACAAGCTGGGGCTGCGTCGCGACATTGATTTGGCTCTGCACCTGCCTCTGCGCTACGAGGACGAGACTCGTATTGTCATGCTCAAGGACGCGCGTGACGGTGACATGGTGCAAATTGAAGGGCATGTGACGAACAGCGAAATCAGCTTTCGCCCGCGCCGCCAGCTGCGCGTCACGATTGACGATGGCAGCGACACCTGCGTACTGCGCTTTATCAACTTTTACCCCTCGCACCAGAAGACCATGAGTGTTGGTGCGCTGATACGTGTGCGTGGCGAAATCCGCGGCGGCTTTGTCGGGCGCGAGATGGTGCATCCCAGCTTCAAGCTGGCCGGTGGCGAGTTGCCGGGCGCGTTGACGCCGGTGTATTCAACCGTGGCCGGTTTGCCGCAGGCCTACCTGCGCAAGGCGGTGCTGGGCGGCCTGGGCCGGGCAGACCTGAGTGAGACGATTCCAGCCCCGTTTTTAAGTAAAAAATTGCCACAGACCTTGTTGAGCCTGCGTCAGGCGCTACAGTTTTTGCATCACCCAACGCCAGATGTGGCGCTTTCGGTATTTGAAGACCGCAGCCACCCGGCTTGGCAGCGCCTGAAGGCCGAGGAGTTGCTGGCCCAGCAGCTGTCGCAGCTGCAGGCCAGGCGGGTGCGCGCCGCGATGCGTGCACCGCCCTTGTTAAATAGCGGCCTGCAGAACACCCAGTGCACCCTGCATGACCAGCTGCTGGAGCGCCTGCCCTTTCGGCTGACCGCCGCGCAACAGCGGGTGGGGGCGGAAATTGCCGCTGACCTGAACAAAAACATTCCCATGCACCGACTCCTGCAGGGCGACGTCGGCTCCGGCAAAACCGTGGTCGCAGCGCTGGCCGCTGCGCGCTGCATGGACGCGGGCTGGCAGTGCGCGTTGATGGCGCCGACCGAGATTCTGGCTGAGCAGCATTTTCGCAAACTCATTACCTGGCTGGAGCCGCTGGGCGTTAAAACCGCGTGGCTTACGGGCAGCCAGAAAGCCAAAGAGCGTCGCGAAGCGCTTGCCATGATTGCCAGTGGCGAGGCTGCACTGGTGGTGGGCACGCACGCCGTTATCCAGGACAAGGTGATTTTCAAAAACCTCGCGCTGGCCATCATTGACGAGCAGCACCGCTTCGGCGTGGCGCAGCGACTGGCGCTGCGAAGCAAGATGGGCGATGGCGGTCAGGAACCCCACCTGCTGATGATGACGGCCACGCCGATTCCGCGCACGCTGGCCATGAGCTACTACGCTGATCTTGACGTCTCGACCATCGACGAGCTGCCGCCCGGACGCACGCCCATCGTCACCAAAGTCGTCAACGACGCCCGGCGTGATGAAATCGTTGAACGGATACGCGCGCAGGTTGCCGAAGGCCGACAGGTGTACTGGGTGTGTCCGCTGATCGAGGAGAGTGAATCCATCGACCTGGTCAATGCAACCCAAACCCACGAGGTACTGGCAGCCACCCTCCCCGATGCGCTGGTAGGTCTGTTGCATTCACGCATGCCGGTCGCCGAGAAAAAAGCCGTGATGAGCCTGTTCAACGAGGGCTTGATGGCGGTGCTGGTCAGTACTACCGTGATTGAGGTCGGCGTGGACGTGCCGAATGCCTCGCTGATGGTGATCGAACATGCGGAGCGATTCGGCCTGAGCCAGCTGCACCAGTTGCGCGGGCGCGTCGGCCGCGGCGCGGCGGCTTCGGCCTGCGTGCTGCTGTATTCAACCGGCGATGCGCCGCGCCTGGGTGAAACCGCCCGAGCCCGGCTCAAGGCCATGGTCGAGACCAACGATGGCTTCGAGATTGCCCGGCGCGATCTGGAGATTCGCGGGCCCGGAGAGTTTTTAGGCGCCCGGCAATCGGGGGCCCCCTTGCTGCGATTTGCTGACCTGCAGACGGATACGGACTGGCTGGAGTGGGCGCGAGCCCTGGCGCCGCAGATGCTGGACCAGCACGCCGATCTGGCGCGCCGGCATATTTTGCGTTGGCTTGGGGGGAAAGCTGAGTTTTTGAAGGCTTGATGGCCCTTCACTACCAGGCCGGGGGTAGCCCGGCGGCTACTCACTTTTCTTTTGCTTCGCCAAAAGCAAAGTAAACAAAAGTTCACGTAGTGGGGGTTAGCTCACTTCGCGAAGCGAAGTTATGCGAACACCAAAAGGCGACCCGACGTCTGGGTCCCTTCACTTCGTTACGGGCAACCTGCGCTGCTCGACTCCGGCGGCGGTCCAAACAACTCGCTTCGCTCAAACAAGTTTGGCCCGACCTCCCGCCTCCGTCTGCGCTGCTCGGTCCAGCCTCAACGGGTGGGGAAATTCAAGTCGGATTCGCGGATTCTCCCTTGTCATCCCGGACCACGATCCAGGATTCGTCCCCGGTCCGTTTGCCATGCCGCCTGGATCAATTTTGGCCGCTTGCAACGATGTGGGTCAAAATGAGCGCATGACGCTAACCGAACTCAAATACATCGTCGCTGTTGCGCGGGAAAAACACTTTGGCAAGGGCGCGGATGCCTGCCATGTGTCGCAGCCCACGCTCAGCGTAGCGATCAAAAAACTTGAGGAAGAACTGCAGGTCAAACTTTTTGAGCGCAATGCCAACGAAATTACCGTGACGCCGCTGGGTGAAGAGATTGTTCGCCAGGCGCAAAGCGTGCTTGAGCAGGCCGACAGCATTCGTGAAATTGCCAAGCGCGGCAAAGACCCGCTGGCCGGTGCGTTGCGTCTGGGTGTGATCTACACCATCGGGCCCTACCTGCTGCCGGACCTGGTGCGACAGACCATTGCCACCATGCCGCAAATGCCGCTGATGCTGCAGGAGAACTTCACCGTCAAGTTGCTTGAAGAACTGCGCAATGGCGAGATCGACTGTGCCATTCTGGCCGAGCCTTTCCCTGATACCAACCTGGCGATTGCGCCGCTTTATGACGAGCCGTTCATGGCCGCTGTGCCCAGCTCGCACCCGCTGGCGGCGCGCAGCAGCATCACGGCCGAAGAGATCAAAAAAGAAACCATGCTGCTGCTCGGCAGTGGGCATTGCTTTCGCGACCATGTGCTGGAGGTGTGCCCCGAATTTGCGCGGTTTTCCAGTAGCTCCGACGGCATTCGCAAGTCGTTTGAGGGCTCGTCGCTGGAAACCATCAAACACATGGTGGCTGCCGGCATGGGCATCACGCTGGTGCCGCGCCTGGGCGTTCCCAAAGAGGCCCTGCTTGAACAGGAGGCTGCCAAAATGGGCAGCAAAAGCAAAATAAAGGTCGTCGCCGAGCAGCCCTCGTTTATCAAATACCTGCCTTTTGAAGGTCATGTCCCGAGCCGACGCGTGGTGCTGGCCTGGCGCCGCAGCTTTACCCGTTACGAAGCTATCGCGGCGTTGCGCAATGCGATTTATGCCTGCGAGTTGCCGGGCGTCAAACGGCTGTCCTGAACCTGCCTATAGACGCCATAGGCAGCCGCTGTTGCCCGTCGTCCTCTGATTTCATAGAGTTATAACCTGTCACCGTTTTTATAAAGGAAAGCACCATGGCCAAGACCCCTTCCCGACCCGCCCCGGTCATCAGTATCGGCATCAGTGAAAAAGACCGCGCAGCGATTGCCAAGGGCCTGAGC
>JANYFF010000483.1 GCA_025362825.1 Polaromonas sp.
CCTGCAGCCAGGTGGCCAGCGCGCGCGTGGAGGCGTCCTGGGCTGCATAGCGCAAGGCCATGGAGTGGAGGCCGCGCAACACCAGCTCAGCATCGTTGCCGGCCACGCCAAAGCCCACCCGCATGTTGCAGAAATGGACCAGGTGGTGCAGCGCCTCGCTGGTGGTCACCACGGAGCCCATCAGCACATCCGCGCCGCCGCTGGGGTATTTGGTCAGGGCATGAGCAGAAATATCGACGCCCAGTGCAAACGCATTGAAGGCAATGCCCGCGCCCCAGGTGTTGTCCAGCGCCGTCACGATGCCTTGCGGATGGCTGTGCGGGTGCGCCTTCACCACGGCAACCAGCGCCGGCAGGTCGGGAAACTCCAGCGTGATTGATCCAGGCGCCTCCAGCCAGACCAGCCGGGTTTGCGGGCTGAGTTTGGCAGCAAGGTCAGCCGGGTCCATCGGGTCGTACATACGGTGGGTGATGCCCCAGCCCGCCAGTTCGCCCTGCGCAAAGCTCTTGTTGGGGCCGTAGGCATTGTCAGGAATCAGCACCTCATCGCCAGCCTTCAAAAGGGCTATGCCCACCAGCGCCACCGATGCCAGACCGCTCGGCACCAGCGTGCAGAATTTGCCGCCCTCCAGCGTGGCGATGCGCTCTTCCAGCGTGAAAGTGGTGGGCGTGCCGTGCAGGCCGTAGGTGTAGCCGGTCTTGTGTTTCCAGTCCCGCGACCGCAGCGCCGCAACGCTCGGAAAAATCACCGTGGACGCCCGGTGCACCCCGGGCTGGACAGTCTCAAAACCCGCCGGCGGGGTGTAAGGGTGGTGGATCAGGCCGGTAGAAACAGATGGTGTTGAATCGCTCATCCGCTAATGTTAACGGACCCCCTATTTCATTTCTCAAGAGGCTTCGAGAAATTCAATTACCGGGATACAGGGCAAGGCGCACGGAGCGCAGGACACCGGAATGCACTTGTGTGCATGAGGATTCCGAGCACCGCGCAACGCCGCCATGTGCCCGGCAATTGGATTTATCGCAGCCTCTATATCTTCCATTTGGCCATGAGCTGCGCTGGGGTTAGCGCGTCATAGCTTTCAAACGGCTGGTGAATCCACGGATTCGTCGGCAACAGTTCTACCGAATAGTCGGGCTCGAAGGTGGATACGCCCTTGGTCCAGATGACGGCGCTGCGCAGCTCAGTGATCGGCTTGTAGTTGTTGCGCAGCTGGTGGATCACCGCATTGAGCGTGTGGCCGGTGTCGGCCAGGTCGTCGACCAGCAGCACCTTTCCGGCGATCTCGCCCTTTGGCGTTGTGATGAAGCGGGCAATGTCGAGGTTGCCCTGCGTCATGCCGGCGTCAGCGCGGTAGGAACTGGTAGACATGATGGCCAGTGGCTTGTCAAAAATGCGCGACAAGATGTCGCCCGGGCGCATACCGCCCCGGGCCAGGCACAGGATAGTGTCGAACTGCCAGCCCGACTGGTGAATCCTGATGGCCAGCTTTTCGATCAGGTTGTGGTACTCGTCATAGCTGACGTAGAGATGTTTGCCGTCTTCTGTCAACATGCTTATGCTCCTGATTTAATAGCTGGACGCGCCCGTTTCGCGGGGGCTGCAGGCACTTTTCATTAAAAAAAGCCTAATTTTGCAGGTAAGGATGCTGCAGCATGATGGTGTGGTCACGGTCAGGGCTGGTGGAGACCATGGCGATCGGTACGCCGGTCACCTGCTCGATGCGCTGCAGGTACAGGCGCGCATTAACCGGCAGTTTGTCGTAATCCGTCACACCAACCGTGCTGTCGCTCCAGCCGTCCATCGTCTCGTAGACGGGCTTGCAGCGCTCAATATCGTCGGCGCCCATGGGCAGGATGTCGGTCAGTTGGCCGTCCAGCTCGTAGCCGGTGCACAGCAGCAGCTTTTCAATGCCGTCCAGCACGTCGAGCTTGGTGATGCACAGGCCGGTCAAGCCGTTGACCTGAGCTGAACGCTTGAGCAGTGCGGCGTCAAACCAGCCGCAGCGGCGATAACGCCCGGTGACGACCCCGCGCTCGGCGCCGACGGTGCTCATGTGGTGGCCGGGCGTGCCAGGCGTTTCCCAGTCGAGCTCGGTTGGGAAAGGACCACCGCCGACGCGGGTGCAATAAGCCTTGGTGATGCCCAGGATGTAATGCAGCATGCCGGGGCCCACGCCCGAGCCTGCTGCTGCGTTGCCGGCGACGCAATTGCTGGAGGTGACATACGGGTAGGTGCCGTGGTCCACATCGAGCAGCGTGCCCTGCGCGCCTTCAAACAGCAGGTTGGCACCGGCCTTGTGCGCGTCGTTCAGTTCACGCGAAACGTCGGCCATCATGGGACGAAGCGCTTCTGCGTGGCTGATAGCTTCTGCATAGGTCGCATCGAAATCAACGGCTGGGGCATTGAGGAAGGTCGTCAGCACATGGTTGTGCAGGGTCAGCAAATCGCGCAGCTTGCTGGCAAAACGCTCGGGGTATTTCAGGTCCTGCACGCGCAGCGCACGGCGGGCAATCTTGTCTTCATAGGCTGGGCCGATGCCCTTGCCGGTTGTGCCGATCTTTTCAGCGCCGCCCTGCTCGCGCAGCACCTCGCGCGCCGCATCCAGCGCGGCATGAAAAGGAAGGATCAGCGGACAGGCTTCGCTGATGCGCAGGCGTGAGCGCACTTCGACGCCAATCGCTTCGAGCTGGCTGATTTCCTTGAACAGGTGCGACGTAGACAGCACCACCCCATTGCCGATGTAGCACTTCACGCCGGGGCGCATGATACCGCTGGGAATCAGGTTCAACGCGGTCTTCACGCCATTGATGACCAGCGTATGCCCGGCATTGTGGCCGCCCTGGAAGCGCACCACGCCCTGCGCGGATTCGGTCAGCCAGTCAACCAGCTTGCCCTTGCCTTCGTCACCCCATTGAGTGCCCACGACCACGACATTGCGGCCCGCGACGGCGGTTTGTTTGTTTGTCATCTTCAATTTTCTGGTTAAAGGATAAATAAGGGGGACCCGGCGCCTGTCAGCAGGTCCGGCTCAGGGACTGGACAGTCCAGTGACCGTCAAGCTGTACCAGCTCGCGGTCGCAGTCAAATTCATTGACTTCATGCTCATGGCCCGGCAACACACACACCACGGTATCGCCACGGGCGCGCAGTGCGGCGATGGCGGTGCGCAGCCCGGCGTCTTCCGCCCAGGGCGCACGCACGGCGGCCTTCAGCGGCCGCGGTGGCAAGACGCTGACCAGCTCTTTCAGGTCAAGGCTGAAGCCAACAGCGGGACGGTTACGGCCAAACACGGCACCAACTTCGTCATAACGCCCGCCGCGTGCCAGCTCGGCGCCCTGGCCATAAATGGCAAAACGTGTGCCGCTGTAATAGGCATAGCCACGCAAGTCGGCCAGGTCAAAGGTAACGTTGACATCGCCTGCATGCGATGCCAACCACCGCAGGTTTTGCAGCGCCAGCTGGACTTCAGGAAAAGCCTTCAAGGCCGCAGCGGCTTCATCAAGGACTTTTTCGTCGCCATACAGCTGCAGCAGCGACATCAACGCCTCACGCGACGCGCCCGACAGCTTGCCATTGAGGCTGGCTGTCAGGCTGGCGAGCTCGCTGGCATCTTTCGCAGCCAGCGCAGCGTGGATCAATGCCAGGGTTTTGGCCGGCACGTTGGCACCTGCCAGCAGGCTGTTGACAATGCGGACGTCGGCCATGTCCACGCTCAAGGCTGTTACACCGGCGGCTTTCAGGCCTTCGAGCGCCAGCAATTGGGCTTCGAGATCGGCTTCAAGGCCTGCATGACCATAAATTTCGGCGCCAAATTGCAGCGGCTCGCGCGTGGCATGCGGCCGGTCCGCCCGAGTGTGTAGCACGGGGCCGCAGTAGCAAAGTCGTGCCACACCGTTGCGATTGAGCAGATGGGCGTCGATACGGGCCACCTGCGGTGTGGTATCAGCACGCAAACCCAGCGTGCGGCCGGAAAGCTGGTCAACCAGCTTGAAGGTTTGCAGGTCGAGCGCCTCGCCGGTGCCGGTCAGCAGCGATTCAAGGTGCTCCAACAGGGGTGGCATGACCAGCTCGTAACCATAGCTGCGGGCCGTGTCGAGCAACAGGCGACGAAGTTCTTCAATGTGACGCGCCTCGGAGGGCAGGACATCGGCAATTTGATCCGGCAATTGCCATGATGACGACCAGGCGGACATGTATTTTTGGTGAGCTGTTAAAAACAGGATTTTACCGGGCTTGGAAGGGGTTTTTGAACCGCCATCCCTTAGATGCAACAGCGCGGTTCAAATACTGCCCGCATTCGTCCGTTTTTGGTGGTTGCCGCAGCGACGTTGAGCCGATGATCCAACAGGCGGATTTAGCCCAAAAGCGCAAGGGCAAACCATAGCAGCAGGCCCAGCGCCATACTGCAAAGACCGAAGAAGCGAATCTGCCCGTCACTCATTTTGAGAAGCTGCTCAAAAATGCGACGCCAGCCGGCAGGCGAAAGAAAAGGCAGCAGGCCTTCAAGCACCAGCAACAGTGCGAGCGCCAGCCAGAAGCTGTTGCCCTCCACCGTCGGCTACTTTTTGCCGGCTGGGGCTGGACTGGCTCCAGAGCCGCGCATGGCCTTGAAGAAATCCGACGATGGGTCAAGCACCATCACATCGCTCTTTTTATTGAAGCTGGTCTTATAGGCATCCAGGCTGCGATAAAACTGCGCAAACTGGGCATCTTTTCCGAAGGACTCGGCATAGTTGCGAGCGGCTATTGCATCGCCCTCGCCCTTGACCTTTTGCGCGTCACGGTAGGCATTGGCGATGGTTACCTCACGCTGCCTGTCGGCATCAGCGCGGATTTTTTCGCCTTCGGCCGCACCCGTAGACCGCAACTCGTTGGCAACGCGTTTACGTTCTGCCTCCATTCGGCGGTATACCGATTCGGTGATGGCCTCGACATAGTCAACCCGCGTGATACGGACATCGACGACATCCATGCCCAACGGCTGTGCACCGCGGACTTTCTCAATGACTTCACGCTTCACGTCGGCCATCAGGGCTTCACGTTTTTGTGAAAGCAAATCCTTGAGTGTGTATTTGTTGATTTCCTCCTGGAAAGCATTGCGCACCACGCGATTCAGCTGGTTTGCACCGGCCCGCTCGTCGATACCCACATTACGGATGTACTCAGACGGCTGACTGATGCGCCAACGGACATACCAGTCGATCACAACGCGCTGCTTTTCAGCGGTATAAATCGGCTCGACGTCCGTGCTGTCCAGCGTGAGCAGCCGTTTGTCGATATAGGAAACGTTCTGGAAAGGCGGTGGCAGCTTGAAATGAAGGCCCGGTTCGGTCACCACGTCTTTGATTTCACCCAGCGCATACACCACGCCAAACTGGCGCTGGTCCACAACAAATAGCATGGAACTCAACAATGCCAGCACCACCAGCAGCGAGGAAGCAATAAATCCGACTCTGTTCACTTTATTCTTCCTTAGCGGGTACGGGCATCACGTGCACGGGGATCGACGGTGGGGACGGGCGAAGGCGCGGCGGGGGTCGTCGCCAGCGGAGCACTGCTGACTGCAGCGGGCATTGCATCCGGCGATGCAACAGCGGCGGTGTTGCCTGTCATCTGCATGATCTTGTCCAGCGGCAGGTAAAGCAGGTTGGAGCCCTGACGCGACTCAACCATGACCTTTGTGACGTTGCTGTAAACCTGTTGCATGGCGTCGATGTACATGCGGTCACGCGTAACTTGCGGTGCTTTCTGGTATTCGGCCAACACTGACTTGAAGCGCTGGGCATCACCTTCAGACTGGGCAACGATACGGGCTTTGTACGCGTCCGACTCCTCTTTGAGGCGCGATGCGGAACCCACAGCACGCGGGATTACGTCGTTGGCATAGGCCTGGGCCTCGTTTTTGGCGCGCTCGCGCTCCTGACCGGCTTTCAACACATCATCAAATGCCGCCTGAACCTGCTCGGGTGGACGTACGCCGCTTTGCTGCAAATTAATGGCAACTACCTCAACGCCCACCTTGTAGCGGTCAAGAATGGTCTGCATCAGGGTGCGTACCTGGGGCGCGATCTTGTCGCGGTCTTCGCTCAATGCTGCATCCATGCGCATTTTGCCGACGACTTCACGCACCGCCGTCTCGGCGGCCTGAACAACGGCGCCTGCGGGGTCCTTGCTCTCAAATAGGTAGGCGCGGGCATCGCTCAGCCGGTATTGGACTGCGAATTTGATTTCAACGATGTTTTCGTCAGCAGTCAGCATGGCGGATTCGCGCAGGCCTGTAGCCTTGATGACCGTGTCCTTGCCTACGTCAACCGAGCGAATCTGGGTGACAACAATTATCTCGTTACGTTGAACGGGATACGGCAGGCGCCAGTTGAAACCTGCACCCACGGTTGACTTGTATTTGCCGAACTGGGTGATAACGGCTTGCTGCCCTTCCTGGACAATGAAGAAGCCGGTACCAAGCCATATCAGCAACGCCACAGCAGCGACCAGCCCGACACCTATGCCAGCGCTTTTCATGTCGGGCTGGAACCCGCCTCCCCCGCCATTGCCGTTCCCATTGCCATTTCCACCGCCACCACCCGTGCGGCCTCGATTACCGGCATTTTTGGCGCCGCCGAAAAGACCACCGAGTTTACGGTTGAAGTCACGCCAGAGTTCATCCAGATCGGGTGGGCCCTGGTTGGAGCCCTGTGCCTGTGGGCGATTGTCCGGCTGGGAAGGTTTTGTGGGCTCGCCCTCGGCTGCACCGTCGGCAGCAGCCTTTGGCCTGGGTTCACCGGCAGCGGGCTTGTCTTCATCGCGACCCCAGCGAGGGTCATTCAAGTTAAACATGCCTAGCGTGCGGTGTATCAGGCGACCGGGCAAGGCCGCCACGGTCTGCAGCACAGGGTTCAAATTCATGGGATCAAACTCGCTTTTTTATTACTTCGACATTGTGCCCAATTCGGCCAGCGTGTCAGATAACGACCTCAGACACCTCGGGGGTATCTTCCTCCGACCCCAACGCGGCATGCTTGACCAGCAATTGACGCAATAGTAGCAAGCCTTCACCGCTTTGAGCACTTGTGAAAACCCGTTCCACGCGTGTCACGGAATCGGAAAAAGCGTCATTGACTTCGAACATATCACTCAGATGCAGCGGCCATCGCGATTTTTCAAGTGCATCGAGCTTGTTGAAGACCAGGATTTGCGGTACGGCGGCC
>JANYFF010000516.1 GCA_025362825.1 Polaromonas sp.
GGACGACAACATCGGCGTGCCGCCAGGCCTGGCGCGTGACCTGCGCAACGCCGTTGAGCAGCACACTGCGGCCAATCACTGCAAAGCGGTTGCCCAGGCGTGCGTCCAGCAACTGGCCGCCGGCCAGCGTGGGCTGTGGAAATGGCTGGCCAACAGGCGTTTGCGTGCCCACCAGCGCGCCGGGGCCCAGTCGTGGTGAGGGGAATTCAAATATCTCGGGCTGCCCGGCCTGAAAGCGCTGGTCGCGCTGGCGTGCCAGTACCGGGTCGGTGGTCTGGATGATGTCGCCCAGCCGCACGGCCAGCTCGATAAAGGCCAGCACGTGTGGCGAGCGCTCGGACTCGTAGCTTTCGAGCAGGGCATCAGGTGACTGGCCCTTGATGACTGCCTGCAGTTTCCAGCTGAGGTTGGCCACATCGCGCAGCGCGGCGCACATGCCCTGCCCCAGAAAAGGCGGCGTCTGGTGCGCGGCGTCGCCCGCCAGCAGCAGCCGGCCCTTGCGCCAGCCCTCGGCAATCACCGAGTGGAAGGTGTAGATCACGGCGCGTTCGATGTCTGCCTGCACTGGCTTGAGCCAGGGCCTGACCAGTTGCCACAGGGTTTGCGGCAGCACAAGCGTGGCCGGATCGTCGCCGGGCATCAGCATGATCTCCCAGCGGCGGCGCCGGCCGGTGACATTGCAGTAGGTCATGGGCCGGGCCGGGTCACAGTGCTGCACGGTGTGGTCGGGCAGCTCGGGTGCGCCGTCTTTCAGCAGCACATCAAACACCAGCCAGGGCTGGTGCAGGCCCAGGTCTTTCAGCGGGCTTCCAAGCTCCTTGCGCACCAGCGAGCGGGCGCCGTCGCAGCCGACGACGTAGCGGGCACGCACATCGCTGCTGGTGCCGTGCTGCACATCGTTTACCACCAGCTGCACATGGTCGGGTGTTTGCGTGATCAGCACGACCTCGTGCTGCAGGCGCACCTGCACGCCGGCAAAGCGCGCCACGCCGCTGCGCAGCACCTGTTCGAGTTCGGGCTGGTGAAAGTAATAGTTGTTGGCGCAGCCGTGCGGGCCGTGGGCTGCCGTGCCGCCGCGTATCAGCAGGGTCTCACCGCTGGCATTGACAAAGTGCATGCCCTTGAGCCCCGGCCGCGAGATCGCCTCGACCTCGGCGCGCAGCCCGGCCGACTGGAAAATCCGCATCACCTCGCCATCAAAGTGAATGGCGCGCGGCAGCGGGTAAATGGCGGCATCCTTCTCCAGCACGCACACCGACAAACCGGCCTGGCCCAGCAGATTGGCCAGGCCTGCGCCTGCAGGGCCGTAGCCAATGATGGCCACGTCAAACACAGCGGGCGCCATGGTCATGACTTTGCCGTCACGCCCATCAGTTTGGCCACGCCGGCCTGCCACTCGGCGCGCGACTGGAAGCGCGGGCGGCTGCAGGCAATGGCCTCGGCCCGCGCCATGATGGCTTCGTCAGGCTGGTCGAGGTCGATGGGCTCGCGCAGCGGTTGCTCGCAGTACCAGGGCGTGTCCAGAAAGACTTCCAGCCGGTTGCCCTCCGGGTCACGGAAGTAGATTGACACCGCGTTGCCATGCGTGGCACACAGCATGTCCGTCACGCCGGGGTCAGCGACCACGCGGTCACGCACGAGGCGCAGGGTGGCCAGGTTGGGCACGCGAAACGATATCTGGTTGATGACGCTGAAACCCAGATCTGCCGGCCGGCCGGTCGCCAGCACCAGCTGGTGGTGTTCTGCCGGGTCACGGCTTAAAAACACCAGTTGCGCCGTGCCCAGATCGCCCTGGTCGGTTTGCGTGAAGCACATCACGTCTGTGTAAAAGCGGGCCATGCGCTCCAGGTCACGCACATAAAAACCCATGTGGCTGAACACCAGAGCGCCCAGCTCGTTCAGGGGAGAAGCGGCTTGAGTCATGTCGGTCCTGTTATTTGGATATGAAAAATTATCTTTTGATTTTGGGTAGAAGTAAATAAAAACTTTGCCAATTCTTATAATTTGACAATTTATATATTTTAATAAAGAATCCGCCCACAACCCCGAGGGTTGTTCTCATTTGGCCCCAAGACCGTATCCGCAAACACTGGAGACACCATGCAAGCCCTCACATCCCGCGCACCCCGAGCAACACCGACCAGCGCTGGCCGCCGCACAGCACTGGGTGCCGCCCTGACAACCCTCGCGCTGGCCCTGACGGCCGTGCCGGCCGCCTGGGCTCAGGACTACCCGACCAAACCCATACGTCTGGTGGCGCCTTTTCCGGCGGGCTCGGGGCCTGACGCCAATGCCCGCGAAATTGCCGGCGAGCTGACCAAAATCCTCGGTCAAATCGTGTTTGTTGAAAACCGCCCCGGCGCGTCCGGCATCATAGGCACCGACGCTGCCGCCAAGGCCGCGCCTGACGGCTACACCCTGCTGGTGGGCACGACCAGCACGATGTCGGTGCTGCCGCACCTCTACAGCAAGCTGCCTTTCAACGGCGAGAAAGACTTTACGCCCGTCAGCCTGCTCGGTCTGCTTAACACCGGACTGATCGTCACGCCCTCGGCACCCTTCAAGACGGTGGGCGAGCTGGTGGCGCAGGCCAAGGCCAGTCCGGGCAGCATTACCTCGGCCACGCTGGGGGCGGGCAGCTACTACCACCTGGCGGGCGAATGGTTTGGCTTCAATTCCGGCGTCAAGCTGCAGTTCATCCCCTATGGCAGCACCAGCCCTTACACCGATTTGATGGCCGGCCAGGTACAGGTCATGTTTGACGCCCTGCCAGCAGCGGCGGGCAGCATTCGCGCAGGCAAGCTCAGGCTGCTGGCCCTGACCGGAAAAGCGCGCCATCCGGCCTTCCCGGATGTGCCGACGTTTGCGGAGTCGGGGCTTCCAGACTACACCCCCACCGCATGGCAAGGCATTCTGGCCCCCGCAGGTACACCGAAGGCGATCGTGGACAAACTCAGCGCCGCCATGCAAAAGGCCACACAAGACCAGGCCCTGGCCGAAAAGTGGCGTACCTATGGCGGCGAACTCAAAGCCACCACGCCCGCCGAGTTTGCCGCCTTCATGAAGACCGATGCCGCCAAGTGGGGCCAAGTGGTACGTCAGGCAGGCGTGAAACTCGATTGATCGTGTGCAGACAGATGGCTTTTGCACTATCAGTTGATGGTCGATGCTATTAATTTAATAGCTATAAACGACTTTTCGCCTGAAAATCGGTCCAAAGGCGCTTGAGAGTCGTCTGAATGGCATTTTTGGCTTCAAGAATGTCCTTTACGCATAAAAAATCCGGCTGACCGGCGTAAATCCTGCCTGTTTAGCTATTGTTTTGATAGTGATTCCTTTTCCCCCTCACGGCAATCGCGTCTTAATAAAACGCAGCGAAGTTTTAACCTCCCCCGTTCGCCCCGATCCTTCGATACCTCAGCGCGAACGGTTCAAACTTCATCGCCCCGTGTCAATAAACGCCTACGTGAGGCTACATGTCAAGCTCCGCCTGTTTCCTACATCGACCGCAGTTCGGCGCTGCAGAAAATCGACCACTCAACTCATCGAGTTGATCTGCATATCCCCACTGAATGCAGTAGCCTCATCGGCTGAAAACGTGAAGCTCGGCGCTGCGCCGCAAGCTAACTGGTCGTGTTGCAGTTGGCTTGAAACTGGCGTCCGTGCCCACGGGCTCGCAGCGTCACGTCCGACATCGAATAAGGCATGCCGCGCTCGAAATCGAATTCCCACGCAAGTACTTACTTTTTGAATGTTCTGACCAGGTCAGTCGATCACATCGGAGATTTGCAAGGCAAATTCAAATTTAAGGAAGCGAAATGAACCACTTGAAATACTCATTTAGTGTTCGGGCCTGGCTCGCCGGGTGTGCACTTGCCCTCCTTGCTGCAGGCTGCGGCGGCGGACGCGACCCAATTTTGGGTATTGGTGGTGTCGGCATTACAGCCGTTGGTGGAGGTGTCGCTGGCGGTGGTGGTGGCGGTGGCCTTCCCGTCCCGGTGGCGCCTACCGTAACTGCAGTAGCGCCAACCAACAACGCGACTGGTGTAGCGATCAATGCGCTTTTGGTAACAGCCGCATTTAGTGAGCCAGTGGGCAGTATCTCAGGCGGGGCAAGTTTCACGCTGGCCTGTGCAGCGCCTTGCCTCAGCCCATCCGGAACGGTGGCGCTCGATGCATCCAGCAAAATTGCCACGCTTTCACTTACAGCGGGAACCACGCTGAGCCCATCAACCGTTTACACCGCTACCATCGTCGGGGCGAAAAGTCTCGCAAGCGGCCTCACGATGACCAGCCCCTACGTCTGGCAGTTCACGACCGGCGTGACCGCAGACACGACACGTCCCCGTGTCGTGCTGACGGTTCCTGCCACCACAACGCCAGGGCCTACTGCGGGTTTCCCCAGCAACTCGGCTATCAGTGCAATTTTTAGTGAAGACATGGCTCCTGCATCGATTGGCGCAGCCAGCTTTACGCTCACGTGTGCAGCACCTTGCGTCTCGCCAGCGGGTAGCGTAAGTTATTCCGTCGGCAACAAAACGGCCGTTTTCACACCTTCCGCAGCGCTGGCGTCAGGCACGAACTACACCGCCACAATTACTGTGCTCGCTGTTGATCTTGCAGGAAATGCGCTGGCTGGCAATCAGGCCGCGTTGCCCGCACCGAGCAACTATGTTTGGACTTTTACAACTGCCGCTCCTGCCATCGCCGGGAATATATCGGTCGTTGTCGCCGGCCCTGTCGTCAGCGCCCTTGGCATCTGTACCGATGCATCCGTCAATGTGACCTTCAACTTGCCGTCAGGGCTGCGCCTGGACCCGGCAACTATCAATGCCGCAACCATTACGCTCACAGGGCCGGGTCAGACCAATGTCCTAGCGGCATCAGTGCTGCTTGATTTATCGGGTCGGATCGCGACTTTCAAACCACTGCTCCCCCTGACGCCCGGCGCTACCTATCTGATCACCGTTCGTGGCGGCGTGAGCGGTGTGAAGGACCAGGCGATTGTTGCCAATCTCCTGCCTACTAACTTCACGGCGACTTTTACCGCTGGCGCCTGCACCATTTCACCGGTGTTGGTCCCCATCGTACTTGGTGCGAGCTCCTCGTTTGGACTTTTAGGCGGCCCTGGTGGGCTCATTAACCTGGATACCAACACCATCATCAATGGCGATATCGGAGCCACCGCCCTGTCTACCTCGGTAACCGGATTTCATGATGCCGGACCCGGCTGTAGCTACACCGAAACGCTCTTGAACGTTGGCCTGGTTAACGGCAGAATCTACACCGCAGCCCCAGTTCCTTCGTTGCTCTGCCTGCTTGGCGGTACGGCGCTCACCCTGGCAACTTCGACTCAGGCGCGAGCAGATGCTCTGGTGGCTTACAACGCGCTGGCGGCTCTGCCAGCCGGCCCTAACCCGGGTGCTGGAAACCTGGCCAATCTTGTGCTCACATCAGGCGTCTACACCGCAGCGCCTCCAGGCGCCTTCACAATCCAGGGCGGCAATCTGACCCTTGATGCACAGGGCAATCCAAATGCTGTCTTTGTATTCCAGATGGCAACCTCCCTGACAGTTGGTGGACCTGGCGCAGTATTGCCGAGCAACGTCATATTGATCAACGGGGCGCAGGCCAAAAATGTGTTTTGGCAAGTTGGCACTGCTGCAATCATCAATGCAGGTGGCGGTGGAACCATGGTGGGAACGATCATTGCTCAGGGCGGGATTGCGCTTTCATCTGCAGGTGCTCCATCCATCCTGACGCTCAACGGCAGAGCTTTGTCACTAGGTGCTTCAGTCACCACCATAGCTAACACTGTCATCAACGTACCTGCACCCTGATCGTTATAAAACCCATTCAATCTACCGGAGAACAAAATGAAACTAGCAAGAACTTCAGCTTTGATCAGCTTCGCTTCGCTCGCTGCCATCACCAGTTCAACTGCGATGGCTGACGACACCGGCTGGTACGGCGGTGCCAACATCGGTCGTTCAAGTGCGACCATTGACGACGCAAGAATCACCAGCGGTCTGGCGGGTACAGGCCTGGCTACGACCTCCATCGCCAACAGGGACCGGGACACTGGCTACAAGATCTATGGCGGCTACCAATTCAACAGGTACCTTGGACTTGAAGGCGGTTACTTCGACCTTGGGCGGTTCGGCTTTACGGCAAATACGCTGCCACCCGGCACACTCAACGGCAATATCCGCCTGCGAGGGTTTAACCTGGACGCTGTGGGGATGCTCCCGCTATCTGAAAAATTTTCTGCCTTGGGCAGGATCGGTATCAACAATGCGCAAGCGAGGGACTCCTTTACAGGTACAGGCGCAGTCAACGTTACCAACCCCAACCCAAGTAAACGAGAGACCAATTACAAGCTGGGGGTCGGCGTGCAGTATGCGTTGAATGACGCATTGGCCATACGTGCCGAGGTAGAACGCTACCGGGTCAACGACGCCATCGCCAACAAGGGGCATGTAGATGTTGTTTCTGTGGGCCTTGTGTATAGTTTTGGCGGCAAGACGCAGCACCTTGCACCGCGCATGGCGGTGGTGGAACCCGTTTTTGTAGCTGCAGCGCCAGAGCCGGTGGTGGTTCCACCGCCCCCCGCACCGGTACCTGCGCCCGTGCCGCCTATGCCCATGAAAGTCACGTTCTCTGCTGACTCCCTGTTCGATTTTGACAAAGCAGTGGTCAAACCGGAAGGCAAACAGGCGCTCGACAAATTTGCTGCCGACTTGAAGGGTACGCAATACAGCGCCGTCCAGGTGACGGGTCATACCGACCGTATCGGTTCACACACCTACAACCTCAAGCTGTCAGGGCGGCGCGCAGACGCCGTCAGCGCTTATCTGGTGGAGTCTGGTGGCGTGCCTTCTGGCAAGATCGCAGCCAAAGGTGTGGATGGGGCGGACCCGGTGACCAAGCCGGGCGACTGCAAAGGCAGCAAGGCTACCAAAGCGTTGATTGCCTGCTTGCAGCCTGACCGTCGTGTGGAAGTCGAAGTCTCCGCCACCAAGTAGTGCTGGCGATTTTCCCGGGCGTCAAGTCCGCAGACTTGAAGCCCGGGCTGGTGCCGTCGGCAGGCAGTCGCAATGCTATTTATTTAATAGCTGCAGGTGACCATTTTACGAGGGCTCGGGGATTTTTCATTGTTTTGTCCTGAAAATTGATCCAGAGGTGGCTTTGGAATTGTCTGAGAAGCATTTTGGTCTTGAAAACGCCGTTTTGGACGTAAAAAGGCCGCAGGCCCGCGTAAAGCCTTCCTGTGTAGCTATGATTTTGATAGTTTCTTGCCCAAGGCGAAGGATTTCCGCTTTGTTATCCGTGCAAGCTGGCTGTAGTTCCAAAGATCAGTTTTCGGCCGACCCCAACACCGATAGATGAGGCGAACCTAAAGCGGACTCTTCGGACTGGCCCAGATGGTCCGGAAGGACGAATCCACGTATTCAACCGTTGCCCCACTGCCCTGGGCGTTGGCGGTAGTTGGAACGGTGACCAATTGCTGGGTTTGCCCTGGCGCCAGGTCGACACCGAGATTCCCTCCCCCGCCTATGCTGTTGCTGACAAACACGTTGATGGAGCTTGCGTACACGAATTTGGCCACAGGGGCGGTCCAGCTGATATTGACAGTGCCTCCGGTGGCGGCAGCGGTCAGTATTGAAGGCGAAGACTTGATATTGGTCGGGAAAATACTGGTAGTCAGCTGGCTTGACATCAGCGGAGCGGCCAAGATCTGTTGGGTATAAGTGGCCAGCGTAGTGGTCACGTTAGCCGTTACGTTGTAAAAGCTGACGGTATATACAGCAGGCAGACTGCCAATGCTTGCGATCTGGCCGTCCGTCATTGTGAAGACGTTGTTGTAAGAGCAGCTTACGCTGGCCGGTGTCGTGCCCGTTCCCGCGTATACAGCACCCGTGGCTGCCAGGTTAAAGGAGTTTCCGGGTCCTGTATTGCCAGTTTGATAGAGCAAGGCCCCGGCGCTGGGCAAGCCCGGGCCGGTAACGACCGCATAGTTGGCGGAAATGCTGACGTTGTTGCTGCCTTTAAAGCCCCCTCGGTCTGCAACATTCAACTGCAATCCAGTGCAAAGATTTCCGTTGTTGTTGCCTTCAAACGCAGAGAAATCAACTTTTGCCTTCAGCTGATTACCCAGAATGAGCCATGCGCCTGTACCCGATTTATAAAC
>JANYFF010000518.1 GCA_025362825.1 Polaromonas sp.
CCAAATGATGCAACATTGGCAATTTTGACAGGGGTTTCGAAGCCCTTGCTGAGCCAGGCAACCGGAACGCGCTCGCCGGCGAGTTTTTCCAGCAGCTCACGCAAGGCTGACATGGGCGTGGCAATGACAATGAGATCCCGGCCGCTTAGGGCCTGCTGCAGCAAGTCTTCGCCACCCGCAAGCTTCAGACGGTCTGGCAGGGGGATTCCCGGCAGGTACCGTGCATTGACCCGTTCGGCCTGCAGGACACTGGCCATGGCTGCCGAGCGTGCCCACAGCGTTACCTCGTGGCCGGCCTTGGCGCCGTTTACCGCGAGCGCAGTACCCCAGGCGCCTGCGCCAAGAACGATGATTTTCATGCGCTGGCGGGCCTTGGGTAAAGAGCCAGCGGCAAAGACTGCATCGCTATTTGATTAAACGATGATCTGCGGCGGCGTAGCGGCAGCGGCTTCGGCCTGCTGCTGCTCGTACATGGCCTGGAAGTTGATCTCGGCCAGGTGCACGGGCGGGAAACCGCCGCGCTGGATCACGTCAGCAACGTTGCCACGCAGGTAGGGGTAAACGATCTGCGGGCAGGCAATGCCGAGCACGGCACCCATCTGCTCCTGCGGCATGTTGCGCAGTTCAAAAATGCCGGCCTGCTTGGCTTCGACCAGAAACACGGTTTTATCACCGATTTTGGCCTGTACCGTGGCGGTCACGCTGACTTCAAACAGGCCTTCGGCCACTGGCGTCGCATCAACACCCAGCTGGATATCGACCGCAGGCTGCTCTTGGTTCAGCAGGATTTCGGGCGAATTGGGCTGCTCAAGCGACATGTCCTTGAGGTAGACGCGCTGGATCTGGAAAACGGGGTCAAGATTGGCTTCGGCCATGGTCAGCTTTCAGTATTGTTTGAACGGGATGATTGAGAAAGTCAGCTGCAACGGCGCAGCAGAGGCCGCATTATCTCAAGAGCGGCCGGCAGGGCATCAGGACGTGGCGCCAAGGAGCGGAACAAGGCCGCCCCTGCTGTCGAGGGCGACCAGATCATCACAGCCGCCCACATGTGTGTCGCCAATGAAAATCTGCGGCACCGTGCGCCGCCCGGTGATGGCCATCATGTTCTGGCGCTCCGCAGGCAGCATGTCCACGCGAATCTCGTTGAGTTCGGTGACACCGCGCTGCTTAAGGAGCTGCTTGGCATGAATGCAGTAGGGGCAGGTGCCGGTGGTATATATCTTGACGGTTTGCATGATTTACTTGCTGGTCATCACAGGTCAGGTACAGAAGATTCAGGCTTTTTCAAGGGGAAGATTGGCATCTTTCCAGGCCTTGAGACCACCGCCCAGCGCCTGGGCCTGCTCGTAACCCAGCTTTTTGGCCACGGCTACGGCGCGGTTGGCCCGCGAACCCGTGGCACAGACCAAAATCACCGGCAAAGCCTTGTTTTTGACTGCAGCAGGCAGCTTTTCCTCAAGCTGGCTAAAAGGTACATTTTTAGCACCGCCCACATGGCCTGCAGCAAATTCGCCTGTTTCACTGACATCAATGACCACCGCTTTCTCGCGATTAATCAGTTGTACCGCACCACTTGCGCTGAGTGCACCGGCGTTCATGCCGCTGGCGACCATCGGCCAGACCAGCATGCCGCCGGAGGACAGAGCGACGGCGATGAGCATCCAGTTATCGATAAGAAATTTCACGTTGAACCTTTTAAATATTTTTCGCTAAGCCAGTGATTTTAGAATGCGGGGGGCGTGTCTGTCCGCCGGATAACTTTTTTGCCCCTAAGCCGAGCCTGCGAACGCACCCATCACTGTTTTTTCTTCAGCTCTTTTACTGTCTTATCCCATGTACAAACTTGTGCTCATCCGCCACGGCGAATCGACCTGGAATCTTGAAAACCGCTTCACCGGCTGGACCGATGTCGACCTGACCGAAACCGGCGTGCAGCAGGCCAAAACAGCCGGCCGGTTGCTGAAGGCTGGTGGCTATGACTTTGACCTGGCCTACACCAGCGTGCTCAAACGCGCCACCCGCACCCTGTGGCACACCCTGGACGAGATGGACCGCACCTGGCTGCCGGTGGTACACAGCTGGCGACTGAACGAGCGGCACTACGGCGGTCTGCAGGGCCTGAACAAGGCCGAGACAGCCAAAAAATATGGCGATGCGCAAGTGCTGGCCTGGCGCCGCAGCTACGACACGCCGCCACCGCCGCTGGATGCAGCCGATGAGCGCAGCGAACGCTTGGACCGGCGTTATGCAAAGTTGCAGCTCGACCAAGTGCCCTTGACAGAGTGCCTGAGAGACACGGTTGACCGTGTACTGCCTTTCTGGAACGAATCCATGGCGCCGGCTATCAAGCTCGGCAAGCGCATCGTGGTGGCGGCCCACGGCAATTCCATCCGTGCGCTTGTGAAATACCTGGACGACATTTCTGATGAGGCGATTGTTGGATTGAACATCCCGAACGGCATCCCGCTGGTGTACGAACTGGATGCGCAGCTCAAACCACTGCGTCATTTCTACCTTGGCGATAGCGAGGCCGCTGCGAAGGCAGCTGCAGCTGTAGGCGCACAGGGAAAAGCTTGACCCCCATCTGTTGTTTGTAAATCTCCGGTAAAACCCTGTCGTTTCGGCACTTTTAAGATGTTTTTAGCGGCTTGCCGAAGCTGGCGACGGAACTGTATCGCCAGGTCTTTCTCCTAGGTGTATATTGCTTTAGTACTGTGGGGCAACGGTTTAACAACAGGCTTAAGAAAGTATTTTTATGGGTCAAAAGCTCAAGATTGCAGGCTGGATTTCAATTGGTGCAGTTGCGGGGGCGCTCACAACCGTGCAGCTCCAGGCTGTTGCCCGCGGCGGACTGGCACCTTTGCCATTGGAAGAGCTTCAGCAGCTGGCAGCCGTCTTTGGCATGGTCAAGACCGACTATGTGGAGCCGGTTGACGAGAAAAAGCTCATTTCTGACGCTATTTCGGGCATGGTCGCTAGCCTTGATCCGCATTCCAGTTATTTCGACAAAAAATCCTTCAAAGAATTCCGCGAAGGTACCAGCGGCCGTTTTGTCGGTGTTGGCATAGAAATCACGCAGGAAGACGGTCTCGTGAAGGTGGTTTCGCCGATCGAGGGTTCACCCGCTGATCGCGCCGGCCTCAAACCGAATGACCTGATTACCAAAATCGACGACACAGCGGTCAAGGGCCTGTCGCTGAACGATGCCGTCAAAAAGATGCGCGGCGACCCGAAAAGCAAGGTGGTGCTGACCATCTTCCGCAAAGACGAAAGCCGAACCTTCCCTGTGACGATCGTACGCGAGGAAATCCGTACGCAATCTGTTCGCAGCAAAGTCATTGAGCCGGGCTATGCATGGATTCGCCTGAGCCAGTTTCAGGAACGTACGGTTGAAGACTTTGTAACCAAGATGGAGCAGATTTACAAACAGGAACCTAACCTTAAAGGTTTGGTTCTGGACCTGCGCAACGACCCGGGCGGCCTGCTCGATGCCGCAGTCGCCATCTCAGCCGCCTTCCTGCCCGAGAACGTCACCGTCGTTTCTACCAACGGTCAGCTGGCCGAAAGCAAGTTCACCTACAAAGCCGCACCCGAGTTCTACCTGCGCCGCAGCGGCAATGACCCGCTGAAACGTCTGCCAGCCGCGCTGAAGACCGTGCCGCTGGTGGTGCTGGTCAACGAGGGTTCTGCTTCAGCCAGTGAGATCGTGGCCGGGGCCTTGCAGGACCACAAGCGCGCCATCGTCATGGGCAACCAGACCTTTGGCAAGGGTTCAGTGCAAACCGTGCGCCCACTCGGGCCGGACACCGGCATCAAACTCACCACGGCCCGCTATTACACACCGAGCGGAAAATCGATTCAGGCCAAGGGCATCGTGCCGGATGTCTGGGTAGACGAGACCGCAGAAGGCAGCCCCTTTGCCGTGCTGCGCACGCGCGAGGCCGATCTTGAGAAACACCTTGCCAGTGGCCAGGACGCAGAAATCAAGGACAAAAACCGCGAAAAACTGCGCGAGGAAGCCCTTAAGAAGCTTGAGGAAGACTCGAAGAAAACACCGGAGCAACGCCGTCCGCCTGAACTCGGCAGTGATAAGGATTTCCCGCTGCTGCAGGCCATCAACAAGCTCAAGGGCCGGCCGGTGATGGTCAGCAAGACAGCGGTTGTTGAAAACAAGAATGAGAAAAAAGAGAACTGATGTCCGCTGGCCGGTGCTGCGCGTTGGCCCATGTATATCTCTTCGATGTCGAGACGGTGAAACATCGGCGAAGTAGACGGCGCACTGACATCATTCTAATGCACAGCTTCGTCGTTATTCAAGTCTTCTTTGACT
>JANYFF010000561.1 GCA_025362825.1 Polaromonas sp.
CTCGTCCCGAACGTGATAGATCGAGCGCTTGAAGGCTCGCTTTTCGACGCTTTTGAGGAAGTCTGAAAGTTCTCGTTCGGTTGCCAAGGAATCGTGACCGCGGGGTCGAATCGGTATGTCGTTGGAGGGGCGCTGGAGCGCCTCGGCGCGCTGACAGCCTCAAATTATGGCATCGCCTGACGTGTTTTTTCGCCCGCCTTTGCTGCAGTGCGATAATGCAGCTTGCAAGTCAAAAGGCAAACGAGCCCTGATCCGGCGGTGCGATAGGCCCGCCCATGGTTTTGGGTTCTAAGTCCCGACACAGCTTCACAAGAGTGAGTCAAGGGGCACCCTAGGTTTTTCGTCAGAGAAATTCGCAAAGGTTGATCATGGAAATGACCAAAGCCGAAATCGTTTCGGCCGCCGCAGCGTCGTCTGCTGCATCCCAGGGCGCTGCATCCAGCGCCGCCTCTTCGCAGGAGCTTCGCGGCGCCGAGATCCTCATCAAGGCCCTGCAGGCCGAGAACGTCAAGTTCGTCTGGGGTTACCCGGGCGGCGCGGTCCTGCATATCTACGATGCGTTCTACAAGCAGGACACGATCCAGCACGTGCTGGTACGCCACGAGCAGGCCGCTGTACATGCGGCTGACGGCTATGCTCGCGCCACTGGCGATGTAGGCGTTGCCCTGGTAACTTCTGGACCGGGCGTGACCAACGCCATCACGGGTATTGCCACGGCCTATATGGACAGCATTCCGATGGTCATCATCACCGGCCAGGTACCGCTTGCGGCCATTGGCCTCGATGCGTTCCAGGAATGCGACACCGTCGGCATTACCCGTCCGATCGTTAAACATAATTTCCTGGTCAAGGATGTCCGGCACATGGCCGACGTCATGAAGAAGGCCTTCCACATTGCTCGCAGCGGCCGCCCGGGCCCGGTGGTGGTGGATATTCCCAAAGACATATCTTTCAACAAGACGGCTTACACAGGGCATCCGCAAAGTGTCGAAATGCGCTCCTACAACCCGGTGCGTAAGGGTCACGGAGGCCAGATCCGCAAGGCCCTGCAATTGCTCCTGACAGCAAAGCGGCCCTACATTTACACGGGTGGCGGCGTGCTGTTGAGCAACGCTTCCCAGGAGCTGCGTACGCTGGTGGACATGCTCGGGTACCCGTGCACCAACACGCTGATGGGTTTGGGCGCTTATCCTGCAAGCGACAAAAAGTTTCTTGGCATGCTGGGCATGCATGGTACGTACGAAGCCAACAACGCCATGCAAAACTGCGATGTTTTGCTGGCGGTCGGGGCGCGGTTTGACGATCGCGTGATCGGCAATCCGAAGCATTTTGCGCAAAACGAGCGCAAGATCATCCATATCGACATCGACCCGTCGAGCATTTCAAAGCGCGTCAAGGTAGACGTGCCCATTGTCGGCGACGTGAAAGACGTCCTGACAGAATTGATCAGCATGATCAAGGAGTCCGGCCTGAAGCCCGATGCCGATGCACTGGGTGGATGGTGGGAAACGATAGACAGCTGGCGCAAGCGCGACTGCATGAAATACAGCCTGGGCACAGGCGATGTGATCAAGCCGCAGTATGTGGTTGAAACGCTCTGGAACATGACCAAGGATGCAGACGCCTACATCACTTCGGATGTGGGTCAGCACCAGATGTGGGCTGCGCAGTATTACAAGTTTGACCAGCCACGCCGCTGGATCAATTCTGGCGGGCTCGGGACGATGGGTGTCGGCTTGCCTTACGCCATGGGCATAAAGCTCGCAAAACCTGAATCAGAAGTTTTCTGTATCACCGGCGAAGGCTCCATCCAGATGTGTATTCAGGAACTGTCAACCTGCCTGCAATACAACACGCCTGTGAAGATTGTTTCGCTTAACAACCGCTACCTCGGCATGGTGCGCCAATGGCAGGAGCTGGATTACGAAGGCCGTTACAGCCATAGCTATATGGACGCCTTGCCCAATTTTGTGAAGCTTGCAGAGGCCTATGGACACGTTGGCATGCTGATCGAAAAGCCGCAGGACGTGGAGCCTGCATTGCGCGAGGCACGCAAGCTGAAAGATCGTACCGTTTTTATGGATTTCCGCACGGATCCCACCGAAAACGTCTTCCCTATGGTCAAGGCCGGCAAGGGCATCAACGAAATGCTGCTGGGGTCGGAAGACCTTTAGTTCGCCGCAGCAGGCATCATTTTTTAACCGTCACCTGACGAATCTATTGTTTGCCAAGCTTGCGCATTACCGTGCGCAGGGGAGGGCAGCGAAAAGAGGAATCTTCTTATGAAACACATCATTGCAGTTTTGCTGGAAAACGAAGCCGGCGCCTTGTCGCGCGTGGTCGGATTGTTTTCAGCCCGTGGCTATAACATCGAGAGCCTGACGGTTGCACCAACCGAAGATCCCAGCCTGTCACGCATGACCATCCAGACGACCGGTTCGGACGATGTCATCGAGCAAATCACCAAACACCTGAATCGCCTGATTGAAGTTGTCAAGGTTGTCGACCTGACGGAGGGTGCCTATACCGAGCGCGAACTGATGATGGTCAAGGTGCGTGCGGTGGGCAAGGAGCGTGAAGAGATGAAGCGCATGGCTGATATATTTCGCGGGCGGATTATCGACGTGACCGAAAAAAGCTACACCATCGAGTTGACGGGCGATCAGTCCAAAAACGACGCGTTTCTGGAAGCGATTGACCGCAGCGCAATTCTGGAGACGGTGCGTACCGGTTCAAGCGGCATCGGCCGCGGTGAAAGAATTCTGAGAGTTTGAAGATGTTGGCCTGATGGGCTGGTTTCCCTCGCTACGGCGAAGAGGAATTACTTTTATTGATTTAGTTTTTTACCCAGGAGAAAAAAATGAAAGTTTATTACGACAAAGACTGCGATTTGAGCCTCATCAAGGGCAAGACAGTTGCAATTATTGGTTACGGCAGCCAGGGCCACGCCCATGCGCAGAATTTGAACGACAGCGGTGTCAAGGTCATCGTGGGATTGCGCAAGGGTGGCGCTTCCTGGGACAAGGTTGGCAAAGCCGGCCTGAATGTTCTGGAAGTGAACGAGGCCGTCAAGGCCGCAGACGTGGTCATGATCCTGCTTGATATTGGGCTCGACATTGTTTTTGTAAACGCTGGCGATGTCTTCATCGGGCAGCAGGATCATGACCACGTCTGCAGCCTTGACGGCATCGTTCACTTCCAGAACATTCAGGCCGGCTTTGCCAACCTTATCCC
>JANYFF010000596.1 GCA_025362825.1 Polaromonas sp.
CGCCGCCGCTGCTGCGGTAGAAATAAGCCTGCACACTGGCAGGCGCGCAGCTGAGCAGGTTGTCAATCACAAAGCCTTCCCAACTGGCGCCGACGACGGGGTGGCCCAGCAGGGTTTCCTTGGTTTCGATGTCCAGCAGGGCGTGCACCAGACCGCTGTCGCGCAGGTAGACCTTGGGCGACTTGACGAGGCGCTTGCCCATGTTGGCGTGCCAGGGCGGCAGGCGGCGCACCAGCAGCAGCGCGCACAGCAGGTCGATATAGCTCTGAGCCGTTTTGGCATCGACGCCGATATTGCGGGCCAGTTGTGCCACATTGAGCAGGCCGCCTTGGTGGTGCGCGAGCATGGTCCAGAAGCGACGCAGCGTGTCGGCCGCAATGCGCGGGCCAAATTGCGGGATGTCGCGCTCCAGGTAGGCGCGGATGAAGTTCTGGCGCCAGCGCAGGCTTCGCTCGTCGCTGGCAGCAGTGAAGCTCTCTGGAAATCCACCCCGCACCCATAAGGCGTCAGCCTGCGCGGCCCCGGTTTCCAGGATATTTAGCGGCCCCAGTTCAAGGTAGGCAATCCGCCCAGCCAGCGTTTCACCGGACTGCTGCAACAAATCCAGCGAGGCTGAGCCCAGCAACAGGTATTGCCCGGCGCGTTTGCCATCGCGCCGCGCCTGGTCGATCAGCCCGCGCAATACGGGGAAAAGTCCTGGCGCACGGTGAACCTCATCAAGAATGACCAATTTATCGAGGTGGTCGACAAGATAAAGCTCCGGCTGCGCCAGCTTGGCACGGTCACGCTCGGATTCCAGGTCGAGGTAGATGCTGGGAATGGATTGTGCGGCTTCGAAAGCAAGCGTGGTTTTGCCAACCTGGCGCGGGCCCAGCAGGGCAACGGCAGGTGAATGCTGCAGTTCTTCAAGTAAGGGAATGAGAAGCTGGCGGGAAAACATCCTTGCAATTATGGATTTTAATTCCGCTATTTGCAAGGATAATTGTTGTGTCTTTTTGGGTTAAAAACAGGCTGCATACTGAGAAATCAGACTATTAAATGGCGAAAATGGCCCGTAGCCTCCGGAAAACCGGCACAGTTCGCTATCAAAACAGGAGTATCAGGTTTCCGACGCCGCCGATGCCGGCCGGTTAGATTTCCAGGTTGTCGATCAGCCGGGTACTGCCCAACTTGGCGGCGCCCAGCACTACCAGCGGCTGTGACGCAAGTTCGCCCCAGGGCGCTAGCAGGTCGGCGCGGCGCCGGACTGTCAGGTAGTCGGGTTTCCAGCCGCGCCTGGCCAGCGCCTGCAGGGCCTGGGCTTCGAGTGCGGGCAGGTCAGCGGGACTGGCTGCCTGGGCTGCCTTGCCCAGCGCCTTGAGCGCCTGCGACAGCTGGGCGGCTTCCTGGCGCTGTTCGTCGGTCAGGTAGCCGTTGCGAGAAGACAGTGCCAGCCCGTTGTCGGCGCGCTGGGTTTCACCGGCAAGGATCTCGATCGGCAATGCAAATTGCTGCACCATCCGGCGCACCACCATGACCTGCTGGTAATCCTTTTTGCCGAAGGCCGCCACGCCGGCTGGCATGCCCGCATACACGCATGAAAATAGTTTTAATACGACGGTGCTGACGCCGATGAAAAAGCCGGGCCTGAAATGGCCTTCCAGTATGTCGGCCAGGTCGCTTGCCGGGTGAACCTTATATGTCTGCGGCTCGGGGTAAAGCTCTTTTTCACGCGGTGCAAACAGCACGTCGCAGCCGGCGGCTTCAAGCCGCTGGGCGTCAGTGTCCAGCGTGCGCGGGTAGCTGTCAAAGTCTTCGTGCGGCGCAAACTGCAGGCGGTTGACAAAAATGCTGGACACCGTCACGTCACCCAGCGGGCGGGCCTCTTGCACCAGCGCGATGTGGCCGTCATGCAGGTTGCCCATGGTGGGCACAAACGCCGGGCGTTTAAAGCCGCTCAGCTTGTCGCGCAATTCGGCGATGGTGTGGACGATGTGCATTGAATGTCTTCCTGACTGGCTGAAATTGGGTTCTGACGCTGGTCCCATAACAGATCGTTCGCGTTGAGCTTGTCGTAACGTCTATCGCAGGTCATTAGCCTTCGACAGGCTCAGGCCGGACGGTTTACATGACTGCCTCAAGTTTAATCACCAGGCATGCGTGGCATTGACCGGAAAGCTGCCACTTTTAACCGCCTGGACATAAGCCTCCATGGCGCCGAGCACACTGCCGGCATCCGCCATGAAGTTGTGTACAAACTTGGGCATCTTGCCGAGGTTGATGCCCAGCATGTCGTGCAGCACAAGCACTTGGCCGGCGGTGCCATCGCCGGCGCCTATGCCTATGGTCGGGCAGTGCGCCAGTTCTAAAGTAAGCGTTGCCGACAGCACGGCGGGCACCATCTCCAGCACCATCATGGACGCACCGGCATCCTGTAGTTCATGGGCTTCGCGCTTCAGCTTGTCAGCACTCTCGCCGGTACGGCCCTGCACGCGGTAGCCACCCAGCGCATGCACGGTTTGCGGTGTCAGCCCGAGGTGGGCGCAGACCGGAATGCCGCGCTCGACCAGAAAACGCACGGTGTCGGCTGTCCAGCCACCGCCTTCAAGCTTGACCATGTGGGCGCCGGCGTGCATCAGCACCACGGCGCTGCGCAGGGCCTGCTCTTTTGATTCGTGGTAACTGCCAAAGGGCAGGTCGCCGATTAGCCAGGCGACGCTCTGGGCGCGGCGCAGGCCGTTGGCCACGCACTCGGTGTGGTGCCGCATGGTTTCGAGCGTCACGGCGACGGTGCTGGTCAGGCCTTGGCAAACCATGCCCAGCGAGTCGCCAACAAGGATGCATTCCACGCCGGCGGCATCGGCCACGGCGGCAAAGGTCGCATCGTAGGCGGTCAGCATGGTGATTTTCTCGCCCTGTGCGTGCATTTCACGCAGGCGCGGCAGGCTCAGCGGCTTGCGCACTGAGGGCGTACTGGCAGGCGGCAGCGTGCCGTAAGGGCTGGCAGGCGCTGCGGTTGTGGTGTTGTCGCTGGTTGTCATGTGCTGGTCCTTGATTGAGCGAGAGTCTAACCAGATCAGCAATGCCTATGAAGTGTGCGTCTGGC
>JANYFF010000020.1 GCA_025362825.1 Polaromonas sp.
TAGTGCTGCGACGGGTGCGTCGGGCGCAGGACGACCCAGCGGCAAGTCAGAATCGCCGCCTCAACCCCTCACCAACTGACGCGCTGATCGACCTCAAAGTCCGGTGCCGGTTGCGCCGCCCCATCCCATTCAGTTGCCCAATCTGCTGGCTCGATTTGCACCCCGTCATCCATCTGCGCATCACTACAGTCATCCCACAGCGGCGGCCCGCGCGCCGGGGATATTTGTGGTGGCTGCGAGTCGACACCGACGGGCCGGGCTGGACGGCGCAGATAGGCACCTCCATCGGTATCGCCCTGCACGCGGCAGACACCGACGCCCAGGGCCTGCTCAAGCAGGCCGACAACGCGATGTACCACGCCAAGACGCACGCCAAAAACACCTATCGCTTTGCCGCCGACCCGGTTGCCGATGCCGTTTGAGCTTGAGGGGCACAAAAACTGATCTCCAGCATTGAGACCATGCATATGGTGAAGAAGGGGCAGTTGCACTGCCCCAATGGTCAACCCGTGTCCGCAGCAAACCAGTTCTACAGCCTGGCTATTTGATCACCATGTCGACGGTACAACATTTTTAGCTCGGCCCCGTTATTGCGACAGAGCCCGCCGTTGAGTGATACAGATCCTCGATACCTTGACAACCATTAAGGGCATGGTTATCGCAGTTGGTCACTAGTGAGCACTTCCAGCAATTGCGCAGGGAACAAGGTATCACCTGCAGCATGAGCCGGGCTGGCGAAGTCTGAGATAACTCGGCCATGGAGAGCTTCTTCAGTTCCTTGAAGACCGAGCGCATCGCCAGGAAGGTCTCTCGAACACGGGAGCAGACGCGGGCCGATGTGTTTGATTACATTAAACGGTTTTACAACTCTAGGCGCAGGCATTCAACGCTGGGGTACGTGAGTCCGATACAGTTCGAGAAAGCTTTAAAAGCTTAGGTCGGTGTCCACGGAACCGGCAGCAGCCCAACCCAATGAAATCAACGATCTACCCACCCCACCCCGGCGCCAGTGCTGGCTTTGTTAACAGTCAATTATTGCACTGAAAACGAGGGGACTCCGTGTCCTGTCCCGCTAATTAGAGGGCTCCAGGCGGTGAATTCATAAAGAAGGTGGTGCGCTACGCGATTGGGGCTCGCATTACGCACTCTTAGCTTGGAGTCCCCCCCCTATCTAGGTCTAACTTTTTTCGTGTGGCGCGCACCACTATTGACTTAAAGCCGTACGCGTTTATCGCTTGGGGTTTGCGAGCAAATTGATTCAATCAATGCGTAGACCAGCCGCCGGCAGGGCGATGGTCTGTATAAAACGAATTTTGACTCTGCGGGGCGAATTCGGTTTTGGGATCTGCGTCAATCCTGATCACCACCAATCGCTGACCAGCGTTTGGTGCTTCGAGCGGCGGAACAGGGGACGTCGCGCCAGCTTGGTCCGCAGCCGCGAGATTGCTGCTACTGTCCTGCCTTTTTGGAGGCCGTAGCCGTTGTTTTATTCTCAGCGTTTGAACCGATTCAACACCCCGTCTGGGACCAGCGGCCTTGCCCCAATTGCCTGCTTGCAATAGAAATGAATGAGCCAATTGGGAGGCTCAGTGCAAAACCCCGTCCAACAAATCTGGGGCACCGGCAGAAACCTTGCTCCCACCGAACGACGCATTGATCCACTGACCTACATCACCAGCAGTCTGGTCATGGGGTTGTTGGTGTTCGTGGCTGTCCTGTGGTTGCTATGGCACCCGATTCCCTTTATCGGCCTGCCCCGTGGATCCTTTGACGAGCACGGAATGTTCGCCATCAAGTTCGCGATCCATGCATTGTTCCAGCATTGGTTTGCACACGATGCCCAGTGGTACGCCACCTTCTGGTCCCAGAAAAGCCACGGCGAAGTCGTTGGCGCAAGCCTGCGACTGGTCCTGGCATTGGTCATCGCCATCGTCCCAGCCATCCTGAATGCCCGCACCTACCTACGCCCCCGCGATGCCTTGATGGAAATCCGGGGTGGCCACCGGTTCGAGTTGGGGGAGGGCTCCACTGAGCTTGCCGTGGCCATGAAGTCCATCAAGAACGCCATCCCCGACTTCGACTTCGCGCCCAGTGTGCCGTATCCGTCGCAAATCTGGTCCCAGCATGTGCTTGCGGTGGGCGGTGTGGGTGCCGGTAAATCCACTTTCATCCGCCCCCTGCTGCAACGCATCGTGCAGTCTGGCGACCGCCTGCTGTGCTTTGACCCCAAAGGCGAATTCACCGCCGGTTTCAAATCTCCCATCATCGTGGCCCCATGGGATGCCAGATCCTACGCCTGGGACATTGCCGCCGATATGCGCAATCATGGCGACATGGAGCGGTTTGCTGCCGCCGTGATCAAGGACAGCCAGGATCCTATGTGGTCCAACGCCGCGCGGGGACTGCTGGTCGGTTTTCTGGTCTATCTGCGGTCTGCCCGTGGCATCGAATGGGGATGGCAAGACCTGGCGGATATGCTCACGCTCCCCGAAGAAGACATTCTGCCGCTGATGCAACGCTACTACCCGGAAGCCTCAAGGGCCGTGGCGGCGGCGTCTGTCACGACCAAAGGCATCCTGATCAACCTCGATTCATTTTGCCGCCCCATCTTCCATCTGGCCCGTGCCTGGGGTCGGCTTCCACCGGAACGTCGGATTTCCTTCGTCCGCTGGACCAAAGATTCCAGTATCACCACCCGCCAGATCATGCTACAGGGCAATGGCGCCTATCCCGAGCTGACCCGCGCCTACGTGGAAGGCATCATCTCGGTAATTGCTGGCATCGTCAATTCCGTGGAACTCGACGACGATCCAGCCCGAAAAATCTGGATCCTTGCCGACGAGTTTGCCCAGATGGGCAAGATCCCCATTCGCCCTTTGTTTGAAGTCGGCCGCTCCCGAGGTGTGAGGTGCGTGGTGGCCTGTCAGGATTTCGCCCAGTTGGAAGAAGTCCATGGCAAG
>JANYFF010000059.1 GCA_025362825.1 Polaromonas sp.
GTCCGGTCGTCGTGCTCGACATGTACGAGCATGCCTATCACATGGACTATGGCGCCAAGGCCGCCGCCTACGTCGACATCTACATGGAGGCGATCCGCTGGGACAATGCCGCCAAGCTCTATGAGCAGTATGTGCGCCAAGCCTGACTATATGGGAAGCTGACACGGATGCTGCAGGTCGCCGGTCTCCACAAAGCGTTCGGCGATACGATCGCACTGCAAGACGTGAGCTTTCACGTCGAGCACGGCGAGATTGACGTCCGACCTGACGTTGCCCGTGCCGTTCTCGGAATCGCGGATCCAGAAATTGATGGCGAGGTCCATGCCGTCGGCCGCGAAAGCCGCGAGCTGCACCGCCGGCGCCGGATCGGTGATGACGCGCGGCACGGCCGCGATGGCCGCTTCGAGCAGCGGCTGCAGCGCCCGCACGTCGCTGCCGTAAGCCACCTGCACGGCCGTTTGCACCAGCACGCGCGGGTCGGCGAGCGAAGAGTTCTCGACCCGCGTGGTGATGAGCGTTTCGTTCGGCACGATCGCCTCGCGGCCGCCGAGCGAGCGGATCACGGTGTAGCGCGTGCGGATGTCGGTGATGCGGCCTTCGAAGTTGTCGACCTTGACCATGTCGCCGATGCGCAGGCTGCGCTCGGCGAGGATGACGAAGCCGCTGATGTAGTTGGCCGCGATCTTCTGCAGGCCGAAGCCGAGGCCCACGCCGATGGCGCCGCCGAGCACCGAGAGCGCCGTCAGGTCGATGCCCACCGCCGAGAGCGCGAGCACCAGCCCCACGAACAGCAGCGCGGCACGCACGAGGTTGGCAGCGATCTTGCGGAGCGACAGGTCGTGGCCGGTGCCGCTCGACAGCAGCTCGCGTTCGATGGCCGCCGAGACCCACAGCGCGAGCACCAGCACGATGCCCGCCGTGACGCCGCCCTCGATCACGTTGCGCAGCGTGATGTGCGTGGCCCCGACATTCCAGCGAACGTCGTCGGCGGCGTCGAGCACCATCGGCGAGACGCCGGTGACCCACAGCACGACCGCGATCCACGCCAGCCACGAGATGCTGCGTTCGATCGTGCGCACCCACGCCACCGAAGGGAAGGTGCGGCCGAGCACGCGCACGCTGAGGCGAATGACGACGAGCGAAACCAGGACCGGGATCGCGACCTTGAATACCGCCGGCTTGATCGTGCCGGCAAACGCCACGCGGGCGCCGAAGGCCAGCGCGAGCGCGAGCACCGGGAACAGCACACCGTCGACGATCTGGTTGCCGAACCAGACCGAAGCCACCGGCCGGCTGCGGCCCCGGACAAGACGCACCACGATCCAGGCGAGCAACAAGCAACCGGCCAGGATGCCCAGCTCCGCCGCCGCGCCGGGCTGGGTGAGCGAGACGACGAGGTCGTCGAGCTCCTTGGGGTCGAACGAACGAATCAGGTCAGGCTCTCGCGAGAACCCGCACGTGGGCAGCGACGCTGCGCGCCAAAGCGCTCAGGTTGTAGCCGCCCTCGAGGCACGAGACGATGCGGCCCTGCGCGTGCTTGTCGGCCAGCGCCATGATCTTCTCGGTGATCCAGGCGTAGTCGGCCTCGGCCAGGCAGAGCTGGCCGAGCTCGTCTTCGCGGTGCGCGTCGAAACCGGCGGAAACGAAGATCATCTGCGGCGCGAACTCGTCGAGCCGCTCGAGCCAGTTCTCTTCGATCAGCGCGCGGATCTGCGGGCCTCGCGCATACGGCGGCACCGGCACATTGATCATGTTGGTGCCCATCGGCACCGCGCCTGTGTACGGATAGAGCGGGTGCTGGAAGATGCTCGCCATCAGCACGCGCTCGTCGCCGGCGATGATGTCTTCGGTGCCGTTGCCGTGGTGCACGTCGAAGTCGATGATGGCCACGCGCTCGAGGCCGCGCACGTCGAGCGCATGGCGGGCTGCCACGGCCACGTTGTTGAAGAAGCAGAAGCCCATCGCCGAATCGCGCGTGGCGTGGTGGCCGGGCGGGCGCGTCGAGCAGAACGCGTTGGCGATGCTGCCATCGATCACCGCGTCGGTCGCGGCCACGGCGGCACCGGCGGCGCGCAACGCTGCATTCCAGGTGCCGGGTGCGGCCACCGTGTCGGCGTCGATGTTGCGGCTCTCTCCGGCGGCGGCC
>JANYFF010000060.1 GCA_025362825.1 Polaromonas sp.
TGTGCACGGCATGCTGGAAGGTGGCGTGCCCATCATGAAAGACGGGCAGTGCATAGGGGCTGTTGGTGTGAGCGGCGTGAAGTCGACGGAAGATGCGCAGATTGCGCGCGCTGGCATGGCCGCTATTGGCCTGTGAACGCAGCGGCTGCAGAGCCGCTTGCCCAACGAAAAAGCCGATCTGAAAATCGGCTTTTTTTGTTTTGTGACGGTTGGTTGTGCGGGCAAAAAAAAGCCTGGCTAAACGACTGATGAAAGTCTTTGGCTGGCAAAAACGATCCTGAAGGCTGGTTAGAGCCTCTGATCGCCCCACGATGATCGGTCTGGATACGACGCCAGCATCCGTGATTATTTGGTCAGGATCAACTTGCCGAGGCGCGTGGCCTGCAGGCGGTAGGTTGAACCGTTGTGGCTGATCTCCACAGCTTTTTGCCCGCGGAGGATTTCGGTGCTGCTGAAACTTGCGGGTGCGTTGCTGGACAGCGTTGCACTTGCAACGGGGGAATGTTGCAGCAGGGCGAGCGTGTTTGAGAGGGGCTGAGCTAAAGACATGATGGATGGACCTGTTGGGTTAGCTGCTTGCACGATATGAGTTAATGATAACCATTCTCATTTAAAAGTCAAGCAAATTGAGCATCGAAAGGTCTGGTTCAATCAAATGTGCAGCGGCGGGAATATGGCGTGCCGCAGCAGCAGGTTCAGCTCTTTGGCTCGGTGATAAAACCGATCTTGTGCAGGCCGGCCTGTTGCGCCGCTGCCATGGCTTGTGCTACGCGCTCGTAGCGGACATTCTTGTCGCCACGAATGTGCAGATCGGGCTGCGGGTTTTGCGCAGCCGCAGCTTTCAGGCGTGGGCCGAGGTCGGCATCCGTGATGGGCGTCTCATTGAGGAAATAGGTGCCTTGCGCGTCCACACTGAGGCGTATGGTCTCCGGCTTAATGTTCTGGGCTTCATTGTTGGCACGCGGCAAATCAATGTTGACCGAATGCTTCATGACCGGCACGGTGATGATGAAGATGATGAGCAGCACCAGCATGATGTCCACCATGGGCGTCATATTGATTTCGTTCATCACGTCATCGGTTTCGTCTTGTGTTCCAAAAGCCATGGTTAGTCTTTCGTAAAAATCTGGTCAATCAGGCTTTTTTCATGGGTAGCACATTGGCCGAACCTGCTGCATTGACGCGGGCACCGGTGACAAAGTAGGCGTGCATGTCGTGCGCGAAGCGGTTGAGCTTTTGCAGCACACCCTTGTTGCCGCGTACCAGCGCGTTGTAGCCCAGCACCGCAGGAATGGCGACAGCCAGGCCCAGCGCAGTCATGATGAGTGACTCGCCAATCGGCCCTGCGACCTTGTCGATGGTGGCCTGGCCAGCAGCGCCAATTGCCAGCAGCGCATGGTAGATACCCCACACCGTACCAAACAGCCCGACGAAGGGCGCGGTCGATCCGACAGAGGCGAGGATGGCCAGCCCTGATTGCAGCTTTGACGTGAACTCGTCAATGGCGTTGCGCAGGGTGCGCGTCACCCAGTCACTGACATCCAGCGTGTCGTGCAGGTGCATTTTGGTGTTGCGGTGGTGCAGGGTGGCTTCGCGCCCTTCAAGTGCGAGCTGGCGGAAGGGGTTGGACGGGTCACTGCCCAGCTTGGTCAGGCCTGCTGCGAAATCCTCGCTGTGCCAAAAGTCTTCTGCGCTTTTGGCAATTTTTTTGTATTTGATCAGGTCAAGCGTCTTGATGATCATGACCATCCACGATGCAAGCGACATGACCAGCAGCAGCAGCGCGACGGTTTTGGTGACGATGTCGCCCTGGCTCCAGACGTTTGCAAGGCCGAATTGGGAATTCATGAAAACTTTCCTTAAAAAATGAAGGCACTTTTAGAAATTCAGATTTTCGGGATGAAGTGCAAGGCGCACTGAGCGCTGTACACCGGAGTGCACTTGTGTGCATGAGGGTTCCGAGCTCCGCGTAACGCAGCCATTCGCCCGCATAATGAATTTATACAGGTGCCCACTATTCGAGCACCCAATTGATGGGGACGTTAAACGACATGGCTTCTGGCACGCCGCCACGTTTGCCAGGCACGAAACGCCAGCGCATGACTGCAGCAATTGCAGCCTGGTCTAGCCTGTCATAGCCGCTGGACGTGGCTATTTCGGCACGCTGCGGCGTGCCGTCAATACCGATCAGCACGCGCACAATGGTTTTTCCCTGCTCGTTCAGCCGTCGGCTGACGGGTGGATACGCAGGCTTGGGATTTTGCAGGTAACTCGCATCACTAGAAGGCAATTGCACAGAGGGCGGGCCAGCGGGTGCTGCGGCGACGGCAGCAACAGGGGCCGCTATGGGCGCTGGCGCGGGCTGTGGTGTTGTCACCCCGACAGGGGCATTCGGCGAAGGCGTCGGGTCTGCAATGGCAAGCGGTTGGGGGGCTAGCTGTGTTGGTGCCTTGGCAGCGACTGTTTTTACCGGCTTGGGCGGTGTGGGTGTAACGGGTGGTACCGGATCAGCTTTGGGTGCCGGAGGCTCAATAAACTGTGACAGAACCTCGGCCGGCACGATGATTTCAGCCGCACGCATCAGCAAACCACTTTGCAACGCCCAGATAAACAGTACATGCAGCACCAGCACCGCGAGTACGATGGCGGCGTTGCGGCTGAGCGGCGCGCTTTTAGTCGGCGCTTTCGCCTGAACCATGTCTGCCGGAAGACCCAAGGAAGGCGCGCCTCGTGTGGACGGGAATGCATTGGCGTTCATGGCTGGATGGTGGGGGTAAAAGCAGCAAAAACAAGCCCGGGAGGTTCAGGGCCGCTTGCGCTCCTGGCGGCGAAAAACCCACCGGGCCGCGCCTATGACCAATATCAGGCTGCCGGAGAGTGCTGCAAATAGATGGGGGTAAAAGCTCGTGATGCCGGCCATGCGCTGCCTTCTGGAAGGTTGCTGGCTAGCTGGATGTTGGCCGTCGGGCAACTTGCACTGCATTGCGCCACGACATCGCGGGCACAACCTTCGCACTGTCCGCACTGGGTGGCAACACCCAGTTCGAATTGAATTTCCTCAAAACCCATGCCGGCACGTGCGTGGCGAACGATTTCGCGGTCGGAGATTCGATGGCAGACGCAGACGATCATGTGATTGGCTTGCTATGTGAATGATTCTGGATGTTTCGATTCGGTACCTTGATTATAAATGCGAATCTATCGCATTTGCAATTGGTTTTGCGCGGCCTGAATTGTCTTTAATTTGCAGGAGTCAGAAAAAGGCTCAAAAAAGGCCGCCAGCCCATGATTTTTGGATATTTACTGCTATTTTCATAACAAAAAATCCTGCAAGACCTTTGGTGTAGCAGGGAAAACGGGATTTTTTCTGCGCGGAGGACGTAAAAAAACCAGCCGAGGCTGGTTTTATCGTATCAGGGGCTACCTGCGATCAAGCCAGTTCACCCATCTGGCTTTGCTGGTAGTTCTGAAGGCCGACGCGCTCAATCAGGTCAAGCTGCGTTTCCAGGAAATCAATGTGCTCTTCGGTGTCGTCAAGGATGCCCTGCAGCAAATCGCGCGACACATAGTCCCGAACGCTTTCGCAATGCGCCATGCCGGCCTTGATGGTTTCCTGGGCGCCCATTTCTGCCTTCAGGTCGCAGCGCATGGCTTCAGGCACGTTCTCGCCGATCATCAGTTTGCCCAGATCCTGTAGGTTGGGCAGGCCGTCAAGCATGAAGATGCGGTCCATCAGCTTGTCGGCGTGCTTCATCTCGCCTATAGACTCCTCGTATTCCTTCTTCGCCAGTTTGTCCAGGCCCCAGTGCTTGTACATGCGGTAATGCAAAAAGTACTGGTTGATCGCCGTTAGCTCGTTTTTGAGCTGTGCTTGCAGGTGCGAGATGACTTGAGCGTCGCCTTTCATCGGGAATCCTTGATTATTTTTGATACGCGATTGTGTGCGGCGCGGTCACAAGTGGCAAGAAAAAAAGCCATAACCCCACGCAGGCGAACTGACGACGAATGCGAGTGATAAACATTCTTTTTCAAACGGCCGGCGCCGATGTGCGCATCAGGTGGTCAAAGGCGCCCAGAGCGGCTTTTGCACCATCGCCCGCAGCAATGATGATCTGCTTGAAAGGCACGGTCGTCACGTCACCAGCGGCAAACACGCCGGGCACCGAGGTCTGGCCCTTCGCGTCCACCACAATCTCGCCGTGTTTCGACAGTTCGATCACGCCCTTGAGCCAGTCGGTGTTGGGAACCAGTCCGATCTGGATAAAAACGCCCTCGAGTGCTACGGTGTGCAGGGCGCTGCTGGCGCGGTCCTTGTAAACCAGTCCGTTGACCTTCTGGTCGCCGGTGATCTCAGTCGTCTGCGCATTGGTGATGATCGTGGCGTTTTTCAGGCTGCTCAGCTTGCGTACCAGTACCGCGTCAGCGCGCAGCGCGGTGTCGTATTCAATGAGCGTGACATGACCCACCAGGCCGGCCAGGTCGATCGCGGCCTCAACGCCTGAGTTTCCGCCGCCAATGACAGCCACGTGCTTGCCCTTGAACAATGGGCCGTCGCAATGCGGGCAATAAGCCACGCCCTTGTTCTTGAACTCGGCTTCGCCAGGCACGTTGATATTGCGCCAGCGCGCACCGGTTGACAGAATGACGGACTTGCTTTTCAGCGATGCACCACTTTCGAGCTGGATTTCAATCAGATCATTGCCGGGCACCAAAGCCTTGGCACGTTGCAGGTTCATGATGTCCACGTCGTAGTGGCGCACATGCTCTTCAAGTGCGAGCGCAAATTTGGGACCTTCGGTTTCTTTTACTGAAATGAAGTTTTCAATGCCCATGGTGTCCAGCGTCTGGCCGCCAAAACGCTCCGACGCGATGCCGGTGCGAATGCCCTTGCGTGCGGCGTACACCGCTGCGGCCGCGCCTGCGGGGCCGCCGCCCACAATCAGCACGTCAAAAGCGGCTTTGCCATCAATCTTTCTGGCTTCACGTTCAACACCGCTGGTGTCGATTTTGGCGAGGATTTCTTCCAGGCTCATGCGACCTTGGCCAAACTCGGTGCCATTCAGAAACACGGTCGGTACAGCCATGATCTGGCGTTCCTTGACCTCGTCCTGGAAGGTGCCGCCCTCAATCATGGTGGTCTTGATACGCGGGTTTTGCACCGCCATCACGTTCAGTGCCTGGACCACGTCGGGGCAGTTGTGGCAGGTGAGCGATACGTAAATTTCAAATTCAAAGTCGCCGTCAAGGGCTCGGATCTGCTGGAGGATTTCCTCGTCGACCTTGGGCGGGTAGCCGCCAATCTGCAGCAGCGCCAGGATCAGCGAGGTGAACTCATGCCCCATGGGCATGCCAGCAAACCGCGGGCCGTGGTTCTCGCTGGGGCGGTTGATCGAAAACGAAGGTTTGCGGTAATTGTCGTTACGGCTTTCCGTGAGCTTGACGAGCGGCGAGCAGTCGACAACGTCTTTCAGCAGCGACAGGACCTCGCCGGACGCCTTGCTGTCGTCGAGCGATGCAACGATTTCGATCGGCTGCGTGGCGCGTTCAAGGTAACTTTTCAGTTGGGCTTTGGTGTTGCTGTCGAGCATGCTGGATTCTCTTTCTCAGTGAATGAGGAACAAAAAAGCCCGGAAGCCTGCGCGTCCGGGCTATGTATTGGGCGTACTTTAGATCTTGCCGACCAGGTCGAACGAAGGGGCGATGGTTTTGTCGCCTTCGTTCCACTTGGCTGGGCAGACTTCATTTGGATGCGCGGCTGTGTACACGGCGGCTTTCAGCTTGCGCAGGGTTTCTTTCACGTCGCGGGCAATTTCGTTGGAATGCACTTCGGCGGTCTTGATAATGCCTTCAGGGTTGATCACAAAGGTACCGCGCAGGGCCATGCCTTCTTCAGCGATATGCACGTCAAACGCCTTGGTCAGCGTGTGGGTAGGATCGCCCACCAGCGGGAATTTGGCCTTGCCAACGGCTGGCGAGGTGTCATGCCACACCTTGTGCGAAAAGTGCGTGTCGGTGGTCACGATGTAGACCTCTGCACCCAGCTTCTGGAATTCTGGATAGTTGTCGGCTGCATCTTCGACTTCGGTCGGGCAGTTGAAGGTAAACGCAGCCGGCATGAAGATCAGGACCGACCATTTGCCCTTGAGCGACTCATTCGAGACCTCAATGAACTTGCCGTTGAGATAGGCCTGGGTCTTGAACGGTTGGACTTGGGTATTGATGAGGGACATTTAATTTCCTTTGACGGTTTTGAAACTGGAGGAGCCAGCGTTGCGATTGCAGAGTGAATAGTATACCTCTATTTGTTTAGTTAAATCGATAGATATTTACTATTAATTTAATTGCCGCAGGCTATGTTTTACATTCAATTTCTAACCCTACTTAAGCGAACGCCTTAGCTTGAAAGTGCAATCACCACCGCGGATTCTTCGACCAGCGCATTCACACGCGTGCCAGCCTTCAGCCCGCTGCCTGCCGTCGCAAAGCCGACCAGCTGCAGACCAGCATCGAGCTGAAGCGACACCTCGTCGCCGGTCTTACCGCGACTGATACGTACGGCCTGGCCACCCAGCCACTGGGCCGCCGCTGCTGATTCAATGGGCGCCGTTGCCCCGACGACGCTGACGGCAGTGGCCTTGCAAAGCGCGAGGACGTCCTGATTTTTTTTTAAACCAAGCAATTCGGCGCTGGCTTTGGTGATGCGGGACACCAGTCCGGAATGGCTTGCAAATTTCAGGTGCACCCGCACCACCTGGCCCAGCACTTCAAGGCGTTCTACGCGGCAGGGCAACTGGTTGCGCATGCTGGTGCGAACGCCCATGTTGGACAGCACCGGCAATGCGCGTGGCAGCAGCAATTCATTGGACTTGAAAGCCGCAAAAACCTGGCTGCGCGTTTCGCTCAGCAGGCCGGCAATCGACAGTAGTTTCTGGCCTGCGGGCGTGAGGCTGGCACCGCCGCCGCCAGCGCCGCCCACTGCGCGCTCGACCAGCACTACGCCGGCAAGATTGGTCAGGGTGTCAATGGCCTGCCATGCCGCCTTGTAGCTGACCTTGGCATCGCGTGCGGCTTGCGAGATCGAACCACTGCCGCCCACCAGCC
>JANYFF010000066.1 GCA_025362825.1 Polaromonas sp.
GTGACGGTTTGCGAGCCGTTGTTACATGCGGTTCACGACATCCGAAAACGTTTGTTACGTCTTCATGTAATTACATCGGAAATGATTGTTACGCCTTGATTTATCAAGATATTCGCGGAATACAGACACATGTCAATCCCCTATCCGGGTGCATGCCATGTCCGTGGGTATTTCACTACGAAAACCTCGTTAAATGGTTAGTTCTTTTCCTACGTACCGTGTTATAAATCCAAGTCGTGCGTATCAAATAGTTTTATTCAATTTCAAATGTATCAATTAGGAGGTTGTTCCATGGAGCCAAACTTTAAAGTTAGCCGTCTGTCCCACAGTATTGGGCTGATTTTTGCATTCGGTGTAACTGCAGCTTTCGCTCAGGCAACTCCTCCCAATGCAGGCTCCTTATCAACCATTCCGGTGGCGCCTCCGGCGACTCCCGCCAAATCCCCCACTTTTGAAGTCCAGCAAGAAGTCCGCCCAGCACTGGTGGCGCCGGGTGGCGTCAAGGTCAAGGCCCTTAGCTTCAAGGTATCCGGCAACACCGTTTTTTCTGACGCCACGCTCACCGCATTGCTGGACGATATGGTCGGCAAGGATCTTGACTTGTCGGGCCTCGACCAAGCCGCTGGCATCATCAGCCAGTACTATCGCGAGCGCGGCTATTTTGTCGCCCGTGCGTACTTGCCGGCCCAGGAAATCTCAAGCGGCAACCTCGAAATCGCCGTCATTGAAGGCCGCCTGGGTGCGGTCAAGTTCAACCGCGGCGAAGGCACACGCCTGACCGATGCACGCGCTGAGAGCCTGATTGCCGGCGCTACCCCCTTGGGCGCGCCGATTAGAGAGCAAAACATTGAACGCGGCCTGATGCTGCTCAACGACTTGCCTGGCGTTGAAGTCAAGTCCACCCTGATTCCTGGCGCCACGCCCGGCACCTCCGACCTCGTAGTTGAAACCACCGAAGGTCGTCTGGTAACCGGTAGCGTCGATGCCGACAACTACGGTAACAAATACACCGGCTCCCTGCGCCTCGGCGGCACGGTCAACCTGAACGACCCGCTCGGTATTGGTGATCAGCTCATCGTGCGCGCGCTTACCACCGGTGCCGGCCTGAAGTACGGCCGCGTCGCGTACTCGGCCCCGGTTGGCGACATGGGTACCAAGCTCGGCGTGGCCTTCTCCAAGATGAATTACAAGCTGGGCAAGGACTTCGCTGCGCTCAATGCCATCGGTCAATCAACCGTCACCAGCATCTATGCCGTGCAACCATTCATCCGCTCACGCAACAACAACCTCTACGGCACGCTGACTTATGACAGTAAACGCCTGACGGACGACCAAAACAACACCAACGTCACCAATAAGAAGGCTGGCGTGCTGGCGTTTGGCCTGTCAGGTGACATGCGCGATGCCCTTGGCGGCGGCGGTCTTTCTGCTGGTAGCCTGACCTTTACGCGCGGCAGCCTGAATGTCGGTGGCAATGCAGCCTACGCTGCCAATGACGCCCTCACAGCCCGTACCGACGGTGCTTATTCCAAGGTCAACTACAGCGCATCTCGCCTGCAGCGCATTGACGATGCATGGAGCTTCTACGCAGGCATCAGCGGCCAGAGCGCCAACAAGAACCTTGACTCATCTGAAAAATTCGTCCTCGGTGGCCTCGGCGTTCGTGCCTATCCACAGGGCGAAGCCTCTGGTGATTCCGGTGTGCTGGTCAACCTTGAAGCGCGCTACACCGTGCCTGGTTTTGATTTCGGCGCCATGCAGGTGCTCGGCTTTATTGATACCGGCAGCATCACGCTGCATAAAACAACCTGGGCCGGCTGGCAGCCTGTTGGCGTGCCCGGCTTCCCTAACAACTACAGCCTGTCGGGCGCCGGTATTGGCTTGAACATCTTCAAGGACAACGACTTCTCCATCCGCAGCAGCCTGGCCTGGAAAATGGGCAGCAACCCTGGCCGCGACGTTCTCGGCCGCGATTCAGACAGCGAAGCGCGCAGCGTCCGCTTCTGGGTTCAGCTCACCAAACAGTTTTAAGGGATGACATTCATGAACACGCCCACATCACCAGCATCCGCATCCGCATCTTCCAGCACATCGCAAGCCAGCCATACCGCTGCTGCAGCCTCTACAAAGTCCGACATTCGTACCGCATCCGGGAGCAATATTTTGAATACAACCAGCGCCAAGAAATCCAGCAGCAAATCGGCTGCAGCCAAACTCAAAACCACCTACCTCAAGGTCAAGGTCGCTGGCGGCAAAACGCTCACCTACATCTTCCGTCCACGCAAGCGCCTGAGCGCGCTGCTTACCTGGTTGCTCAGTTCCCTGGTCGCCACCGTGTCGGGCCATGCCCACGCTCTGGACGCCAACGCACTGCCAAGCGGCGGCAACGTCGGCGCGGGTAGCGCCACCATCACGCAAAGCGGCGCCAACCTGAAGGTTACGCAAGCCACGCAAGACCTGGTGGTTAACTGGAACACCTTCAACATCGGTACAGGCGCCGCTGTCAATTTTGCGCAGCCTAACGCAAGCTCTGTTGCGCTGAACCGCGTCACATCTGCCGACCCATCGCAAATCATGGGTAGCCTGACGGCCAACGGCAAGGTTTTCCTGACCAATCCATCGGGCGTGCTGTTTGGTGCCAACGCCAAGGTTGACGTGGGCGGCATGGTTGCCACTACCCTCAGCATCTCTGACGCAGCTTTCCTGGCTGGCCGCGCCAGCGGCAAATACGAATTCTCCGGCGACGGCACAGGCGCTGTGGTCAACCTGGGCACGATCAATGCAGCACAGGGCGGCTACATCGCCCTGCTGGCTCCTGAAGTCCGCAACGAAGGCGTCATCACTGCCCGCATGGGCACCGTGGCACTGGCTGGCGGCAGCAAGGTCACCCTCGACGTCGCAGGCGACGGCCTGATCAAGATCGCCATCAATGAAGGCGCAGCCCGCGCCCTGGCCAGTAACAAGGGCCTGATCCAGGCCGACGGCGGCTTGGTGTACATGGGTGCCAAAGGCGCCGGTGATCTAGCCTCTACCGTTGTCAACAACGAAGGCATTATTGAAGCCAAGAGCCTCGTGTCTCGTGACGGCAAGATTTTGCTCGAAGCTATCGGTGGCGGTGCCAGCATGAGCGGCACGCTCAATGCATCCGCCGCGGACGCCACCGCGAATGGTGGTGACGTGCGTGTGCTGGCCATGGACAGCTCTGCGAGCCTGACCGGCGCCATTCAAGCCAAGGGTGGTTCTGTCAGTGGAAACGGCGGCTCAGTGGAAGTTTCCGGCAAGGTGGTGGACATTCAGGGCACTGTTGATACGACTGCCGCCAACGGTAAGACGGGTAATTTCCTGATTGATCCGACCGACATCGTGATCGGCGCAGCCGGTGACACCGGTATCACGAGTGGCGCAAGCTACACCATCACGGGCACTCCGACCAAGTCGTTTGTCAAACTGTCTACGTTGAACACGCTGCTGACCTCGACTGACGTAACGATCTCTACCTCGAGCGGTGGTGCTGGTACTGGCGACATAACATTTGACGCGCTCGCAGCTGTCACGGGCACCAAGAACCTGACGCTGACCGCAGACCACGATGTAACCATGTCAAGCGGTTCCATTACGCTGGGTGGCCTGACTGTAAACGCTAAAAACGACATTACCCTGGCCGCAGTGAATGTCGGTGCAGGCAACCTGAACCTGAATGCCGGTCAAGGCCAGGCCGCTGCTACCAATACGGGTACCGTGATTGTGATTGGCAACGTGACGGCGGGTACGGCTGCAGTTTCTGCTGGTGACGTGGTGCAGTTTGCCGGCGCAACCAACATCACAAATTTCAGCGGTTCTGTGACCGTTACAGGTGGTTCGGTCCAAATCAACAACGGTACAGCCGCGACGATGAATCTCACGTCCATCACGGGTGCACCAACTGGCGGTTCGATTTCAATCTCTAATGCGGGCAATATTAATGTTGGCGCGTTAAACACCGGCACCAGTGGCGGTTCGGTGTCCCTTACAGCTTCTGGTGGCGGCGCTATCAACGGCATTGGTGGTGCAAACGCAATCACCACGGCGTCAACAACGCTGTCTGCAGTTTCCGGTATTGGTAACACCACAGCAGTTAATCTGGTGAATTCCGCCGCAGTTTCTGCGTCATCCACAAACGGCAATGTTGCCGTTAACAACAGCTCTGCCGCAGCAGTCACAGTCAGCACCCTGCAGACCGGTACCGGCAACGTCACTTACACCCAGACGGGTGGTGGCTCACTTTCCTTGACCTCCGGCCTGGCAACCGGTGGTAGCGTCACTGTAAACAATGCCGGAAACATGACGGTGGGTACAGTTTCTGCTGGCGGTGCCGGTAACAACGTGAACTTGACAACCACAGTAGGCGGGAATGTCACTGTCGGAACCGTCAACGCCGCCAACAATGCAAACATAAATGCTGCAGGAGCCATTGTTGATGACGGCAATGCTGGCACGGTCATTACTTCCATCAATGTGAACCTGACAGCCGTTAACGGTATTGGCTCCGCGGGGGCTATTCAAACCTCTGCTAGTGGTGCGATTAACTTTACCAACACAACTCTTAACTCAGTCCAGATCACCGACAACAGCAACACCGCAACCTTTGCGGGTAGCAGTAACACCGGCGGCGGCAACTTTGTCACGTTGATTGAGCAGGATGCTGCGGGCTTCAAGTCGGGTGCATCAGGTGTCAGTTCTGGCGGCGCGCTCACGATTCAAGCTGACCGCATGCAAATTACGCAGGCTCTTACTGGTAGCCGCGTGACGCTGCGTTCAAATACCGCAGGCCAAAAGACAGACCTCGGAAGCACCACGGACGTAGCTGCCAACACGCTTGAAATTTCGCAGGCAGAGGTTGCCCAAGTGTCTGCCACCACACTGGTCGTAGGCAGCGCAAACAGCGGCAATTTGTCACTGAGCAATAGCATTGACACCACTGGCAAGGCTGCGACCTTGCACGTGATTTCTGGCGGCACCATTGTTGCTGCGGCAGGCAAAGCCATTACGGTAACCAGCCTGGCATCCGAGTCTGTTGGTCTGACCGATCTGGCCGCAGCGCCAAATACGGTCACCAACTACGCGGGTTCAACCGGCGTCAGCAATGGCAATATCTTCTTCTCCAATACCGGCAGCATTGTTGTTGGTACGGCGGTTGATGGTGTATCCGGTATCAATGCCGGTAGCGGCTCTGTACTGCTGCAATCCAACACAGGCTCCATCACCCAGGCAGCAGCGATTACTGCGGCCAATCTGTCTGCTAAGTCCAACACCGGCGTGACCCTGACCGACGCAGCCAATGCCATCGGTAACATCGCCGCTTCTGCTGTGACCAGCGGTGGTGTGTCTATCAAGAACGCGGGTAATTTGACGGTTGGTGATCAGTCCACTTTGACAAATACCGTGGTTACGGGCGTAACCGGCATAAACAGCGCTACTGGCAACGGTGCTATTTCTGTCGTTCTCAACAGCGCTGCCAAAACCTTGACTGTCAGCAGCGCAATTCTGTCCGGTAACGGTGGCGTTACCTTGCAAGCTGATGACATGGCAATTACTGCCAACGTCAAAGGCGGCACCAGCGCAATTTCTATTGACACCTTCACGGGCGCTACCGGCATCGCGCTGGGTGGCGGTGCCAGCGGTCTTGGTCTGAGCCAGGCTGAGCTGAGCAATTTGTACACCAGCAACAACCAGATTATTGGCTCCAATCTTCATACGGGCAGCATCACGGTTGACGGACCGGCCGATTTCTCAACAACCTCCACGGGAGCCGTAACCCTCGTTACGGGTGGGGGTGCAGTTGCGGTAAACAACGCCCTCAAGACCCCAGGCAACCTCACCATCGGTACCACCGGTGCAGCTGGCCCTGGCCTTGTCTCTGGTGCAGGTTTGTTGACCGTAGGCGCAGCCGGTGCGGCAGCCCTTACTGTTAATTCCAACGATGGCATCAACCTGTCTAATGTGGGCAATCTGGCCACAACGGTCAGCCTCAACAACAGCATTGCTGGCGATATTACTTACAACAACAACCTGGGCATGACGCTCCAGGCAAGCAACACGTTTGCTGGCGGCAAAATCACGGTGGTCAATACCACTGGCAATTTGACAACAAGCGGTACGGGCGTGGTTGCAACTGGCGCCCTGGCCAACGTTAGCCTGCAAACGGCGGGTTTATTGACCGTTGCCAATACGTCTCCGGTAACGGCTGGAACCACCGGTAGCGTCAACCTGAAAGGCGTTGGCGTAACCGTGAGCGACACGGTCACCGGCGTTGGCGGTGTCACGGTGGATGCCACTACGGGCACCTTCACCAACACGGCTGCACAAGGACGACTGACCAATGGCGGCGGCGCTGCTGCCACCGCTATCAACATTAACGCCAACGACTGGGACTTGCAGGTAGGCACTACTGTCAATAGTGGCGCAGGCAACGTGACTATCAGCCGCCAAGCCAATGCCCAGATCAATCTTGGCACCAACCTGACCACGGCTGAATTCGCCACCATCACCACTAACGGTAACTTGTTTGTGGGTGCCTCTGGCAACACCGGCGTCATCGACACAGCGGCAGCGGTAACATTTGCTGCTTCCACGCCCAACGTCACGCTGCGTGCGAACGGCGCTGGCGGTAGTATCACCAATAGCTTTGGCGCAGGCGCGGTCATGACCACCGGCGCTGACAATCTCACCATGCTGGCGGATGCGGGCATCGGCTCGGCGGGTGGTGCTAATGCCATGCAAGTGGCCCCCACAACGGGCAGCATCGCGGCAACCAACGCTTCAAGCGGCAACCTCAATATCAACGTCACGGGCAACTTCACTGTCGGTGGCGGCAGCATCGTCCAAAATGGAAGCGGTAATCTCGGCCTTTCCGCGACTCAGAATATCATCATCGACGGCAACGTCGACTTGGCCAATGCCGGCACCATCACGCTGAATGCGGGCGGTGCGGGTTTCAGCATCACCGAAGGCACCACCGGCGGCACCTTGCGCACAGGCACCGGGTTGGACGGGCTCACCGGCAGCGTCGTGCTCGGTTCTACGGCAACTCAATCCCTCGGCACATCGCTCAAGCCGATTCTGACCAAGACCGCCAACCTTACGGCCAATTCAGCAGCTGGTGGAATTTTTGTCCGTAACACCGGTGATCTGACGATCAGCGGCGCAAGCACCGCCACAAACGCAGCGGGTTTGGCGAGTGCAGATATTGCTGCCACAGGCAACCTGACGGTCGCCGCTAATGTCACCGCAGCAACCACAACAGGGTCTACGCTGGTTAACCTCACGGCAGGTTTCGGCAACGCTACGCCCAAGACCCTGACGGTCAACGCCACAAGGGTCGTCACCACCGTTGGTCTTCCCGGTGCGATCAACCTGACCGCCGACGACATGGCGATTGACACTACCGGCGTCGGAGTGCTTGGCGGTGTGGTTGGCAGTGCCGGCCTGGCCAACGCCATCACGCTGACAACGGTAAACGCCGCGCGTGGCATCAATCTCGGCAACAACTCCGGCACCGAACTGGGCCTGACCAATGCCGAGCTTGACACCCACATCATCACCACGGGCGTGCTGACCATCGGGTCAACAACCCACACCGGCACCATCCAGACCACCACGGGCACCATCAGCCCGACGAACGCCACCGGCGGGTTGAGCTTGCTCAATAACGGCAACATTACCCTTGGTACCGGTCTCACGGCCTCGGGCGGTGCTGCGATTACGCTTACTGCCAATGGCGCTGGTGCGGGTACCACGGGTGCTATCACTGGCGCGGGCGTGCTTACCGCCGCTGTTCTGAATGCCACCGCAGCCGCAGGCATTAACCTCACCGGTGCCAACGTAGTGCCAGTGGCTCACCTGATCAACACTGCAAGCAGTGGCATCACCTACAACAGCGCAGGCGGTCTCACAGTAGACGGTGCCAACAGCGCCGCAGCAGGTGCTTTCAGCGTGACCGAGACGACGGGTAACTTGACGGTCAGCGCAACGAATATCACCACCAAAGGCGGCGCGGTTAATCTGACGTCACAAAAGGCTGGTGGTGTCCTTACCCTGACGGGTGGCGTTGACACCACCATCGGTGGCGCTACGACTGGTGCAAACGTCACTTACAAAGCAGATGACATGGCTTTGACCGCTGTGTCGGGACTGACCAAAGCCGGCACGGGCGGTGATATTTCCATCAGCGCCAACGCCGCTGCGCGAGCCGTTGACCTCGGTACCAACACCGCCGGTACGCTGGGACTGACGGCAGCGGAACTCCTGACCTTGAGCGGTCGCAACCTGACGATTGGCAGCAGCGCTCAGACGGCTGCCACCACCATCAGCAACGCCGTCAGCACCACCGCCGGTATCACTGGCTCGGTTAGCATTTTGAACAACACTGGTGGCATTGCAGTCAATGCAAACGCCACGGTTGCTGGCGACCTCTTCTTGACGGCCAACTCCGGCGCTGCAGCAGGTGCCATCACCAGCGGTGGCGGTGTGCTGACCACGGGCGGTGGCGGCAAGATTGTATTGACAGCTGCTAGCGGCATTAACGCAGCAGCTTTCACCCCTAAACTCAACTTCCTCAACACAACCACCGGAAACGTCATCGTCACCAACGCGCAGACGGGTGGCGTCACAATGTCCGGTGCCAATAATGTGGCTGCAGGCACAATCAGTGCGACTACGACGGGAAGTGATGTGACAGTGGGTACTGTCAATGCAGTAAGTGGTATCACCTCGAACGGCGGCAACATCACGGTCACGTCGCCGTTCAATATTTTCCTGGTTGACAATGTATCGACAGGCGGAGCGGCCGGTAACGTCAAGCTTAATGCGTCCGCTGGTGGCGCCGTCATCCAGACAACAGGTGCGATTACGGCCAACTCACTCGAAGTTCTGGCCAAGAACAGCACAACGCTGAACAACGTCAGCAACAACGTTGCTACTGTTGCCGCGAAGATTACAGCTGGATCGGGCACTTTTGCCTATACGGACGCAAACACAGTTGATATCGGCACAGCAGGCGGTACCAGCGGCATCACCACCAATACTGGCGACATTACGGTTACGGCTGCAACGTCCAATGTGACCTTGTCCAAGGCGGTAACCACCGGCGGCACGGCCTCTGGCGTTGTCAAACTCGACGCTTCTGTCAGCGGTGCAGTCACTGAAAACGCTGGCGGCACCGTTACCGGCGCCAGCCTGCTGGTGCTGGCTGCCAATACCTCGGTGTTGAACAATGCCAATAATGTGGCCACCTTGGCTGCAAACATTACCGGCGCTGCTCAAGACTTTAAATTCACCAACACCAATGGTTTTGACGTTGGCTTAGTAGGCACTACTGCAGGCTTGAGTACTACCGGCAACATTACTTTGACAGCCGGTGGTGCAGTCACCCAGACCGTCGCGAGCAACAAAATAACAGCCACAGGCCTCGAACTGCTGGGTGCCGGCAGCTACGCTTTGAGTTCAACGCAGAACAACGTGGCAACTGTCGCCACCAACGCCACAGGTGCAGTAACTTATGTCGATGTTGACGGCGTCAATATCGGGTCAGTCGGCGGCACCACCGGCGTCAACATCGCTGCTGCCGGTAACGTCAGCATCACCGCAGGCGGCTTGGGCGACCTGAACTACAACGCTGCCAGCAGCATCACTGGCTCGGGCAACCTGACGACCAATGCCGGTCGAGACACCTCGGTCAACGCTGCGGTTGCTAAAACAGCCGGTGTCGACAGTGCATTGAACATCAGTGCCAATCGCAACATCATCACAAACGCCAGCATAAGCTCAACCACCAACAAGCTGGCCGTGACCATGATCGCCGATGCAGACGGCATCATTGGCGGGGGCGGAGCCTTCAACATAACTTCCACTGGTGGCGGCATCGTCAGCAATGGCGGTGATATCTCCCTGACCGGTGGCGTCGGCGGTACCGGCTACGCGCAGGGCGATGCCGTCAACGCAGGTGGGTACTACTATGGCGCGGCCATTCGTAACACGATCAATGCTGGCGGCGGCAACATCACCATTCGCGCCAAGGGCGATGCGCTGACTGTTGGCTCAGTGGGTGCGAGTGTTGATGCAGCGACTAGTCTTGTAACCACCAGTGCTGGCACGATCACTATTGATGGCCAAAACTCGGGTGCGTTGGGTTCTCAGTGGGGCACGTTGGTTAGCAATGGCGGCAAAGTCACCGCAACGGGTTCAGCTGATGTTGTGATAGCGGGTACTACAACCAGCACAGGCTTCAACTCCATGGGTGTGGTGCTGGTTGCCAATGGCGCCGTGGCTGCAAGCGGAACGGGTAAAGTCACCATCACCGGTAGCTCTGGTGCCAGCAACAATTTTTCTCGCGGCATCAATATTGAGAACTCTGCTGTTAGCAGCAACAGCGGCATCGTCGCATTGACGGGTATCAGTGCCGGCACAAACCTGGGACTCGCCAATTATGGCGTTCAGATCAACAGTTTCAACGGCGCCTCCCAAGTAGTTTCTACTTCTGGCGAAATTCGCCTGACGGGCACGGGCGGTGCAGGTACAGCTAACGGGGTGGTCGTTGACAACGGCCCCGGTACCATTGGCGGTGCCACTGACACTGCAGACATCCTGATTCGCAGTCTCGGCGGCACCGGCGTGACCTTGAGCAACGCTACGGTCAACACCACAGGTAATGTAACGGTCAACGCCGTTGGTGGGGGTACGGTTACCCAATCGACGGGTTCGATAAAAGCAACTGGTTTGCGTTTGCTTGCAGATGCTGCCAGCACTTTCACGCTTACCTCTACTGCCAACGACGTGACCAACATTGCGGGCAATGTGGTCGGCAGTGTTAATTACACCGACGCCACGGCTGTCAATGTTGGCACCGTCACTTCGTTTGATGGCGTCACGGCTGCAACAACGACCAACGGCATGACCACCACGGGTACTGGTGCGCTGACCTTGACCACGGTCGGCGGCAACATCACCAACAGTCAAGCGCTCGCCATTGGCGGCTTGGCCAGCTTTGCAGCGGGCTCAGGTGGCAACATCACGCTGGGCGGAGCAGGTGCTCTAGCAGCAAACTTCGGCACACTGAACTTCAACACCACTGGCACGGTCAACATTGCTGAAGCCAGTGCCACCACGATCGCCGGCCTGAACACTGCAAACGTTTTGACGCTTGCGTCTGCTGGTTTGCTTGATAACGCGGCCAGCTCGTCAATCCTCGTGACGGGCCTGTCTACACTGAGCGGCACTTCGATCAATATCGGCAACGCGGCGGGTGACACCTTCAACACAGGCAACCTGAACTTCAACAGCACCGGCGCAGTCAGCATTGCTGAAGACTCTGCAACGAATGTGTTTGGCACCAACACTGCAGCTGCGCTGACGCTGGCTTCGCTTGGCGCTTTGACCAATGACGTCAATGCGTCCATCATCGCAAGCGGCTTGGCCACACTGAGCGGCACCGCTATCACGATTGGCACGGCTGGTGCTACTGACACCTTCAAAGCGGGCTCGTTGAATTTCAACAGTGTCGGCGCTGTGAGCATCGCTCAAGACAGCGCCATGGTGCTGGCAGGCGGCAGTACCGGTAACCCTGTAACGCTCAGCTCGACGGCAAATATCAGCGAAAGCTCGGGCACGATAACCAGTGCAGGGCTGCTGACCACCACCTCAGTTGGTGGAACAGCACTTGGCAACGCCAATGCGGTGAGCAGCTTCAATGCAACCAACACGGGTGGCGGTGCAATCACGCTGGTCAATGCGGCGGCAACGCTGATCATTGCTGGCATCAGCCAGACGGGCGCAGGCCTCACCACGATCACCAACACCGGCAACATCGCCACCAGTGGCGGCATCAATTCTGACGGTAGCGTGGCCATCAATGCCACGGGTGGCATCAATGATGATGTGACGATCTCCAACACCATTGCATTGACAGCTGCAGGCGGTAATACGCTGAATGTCACGGCCAATCGCAATATTTTCTTCAACAGCGCTGCGGGCGTAACGACAACTGCCGCCAACGCCGTAACTCTGAATTCTGACCTCGATGCGACGGGTGGCGGCGCCATCTCGTTGGCCAGCGGTACAGTTATTAATACCACGGGCGGAAATATCACCCTGGGCGGCGGTGCAACGCCAGCAAGTGTTGCAGCTATCGGCACGGCTGCAGTTGTGGCCGGTGTCAATCTTGACAATGCCCAGTTGCTCAGCGGCGCTGGCAATATCAGCATTCGCGGTACGGGCAACAGCAACGCTGGCAGCTCGAATTACGGCGTTAGCCTAGTCAACGGCGCGGTCGTCCAGTCGTCCACCGGTGTTGTGACGATAACTGGTGCTGGGGGCACCGGAGTAAGTACCAACAGCGGCGTTAATATTGTCGGTGCGACTTCGCGCGTAACCAGCACAGGGGCGGGCGGCAACATCGCGATTACAGGTACAGGTGGCAATGGTACCGGCCAGAGTAACCACGGTGTGGCTTTGGCTTCTGGCGGTACAGTCAACTCAACCGGCGGCGGCAGCATCAACATCACCGGAACGCGCGGCAACGGCACCTTCTTTAACGATAGCGTCTATATCAACGGCACAGTCGCATCCAGTGCTGGCAACATCAACATCACCGGCAACGGCGGCGGCACCGTTACTCAGGGTGACAACTACGGCGTCGAGTTTGCGGGCGGCAACATCAACTCCACCGGCGCAGGCACGATCGCGATCACCGGCACCGGTGGCGCCGGTACGAGCAACAACTACGGTGTTGAGATTTACAACGGTGCAAAAGTTACCTCCAGCGGGACAGGTGCGGTCAGCGTTGTAGGCACTGCCGGCGCTGGCACGGGTATTACCAACACGGGCGTATACCTCAACGGTGGGGGCACCCAGGTCAGTGTTGCTGGGGCAAGCGCCTTGACCATTAGCGGCACAGGCGGCACAGCGGCCCAGTTCGACCAGATGGGCGTCAGGATCGGCGGCGGCGCGGCATTGAGCGCAGTCAACGGCGACACCACCATTACCGGTACTGCAGGTGCTGCAGGCACGGGTAACAGTTTCGGCGTGCATCTGGTCAGTGGTGGCAGCGTCAACGCCACGGGCATCGGCAATATCATCATCACTGGTAAGGGCGGAGCCACTCCTTCCGCTGCAGGCGTGAACATGGAATTTGGCGGCGTCATCGGCAACCCCACCATGACAGGTGACATTTTGCTGCGCAGTCTGAACGGCACGGGCATCACCTTTGGCGTAGTGGCCGGCGGTGCCAACAACGTCACGACGCTGGGCAATGTCACGCTCAATGCAGTTGGCGGCGGCACGGTTACTCAAGCAACTGGCACGATCAAGGCTGGCGGATTGCGTCTGCTGGCTGATGCGAACAGTAACTTCACGCTCAATTCTGGCAGCAACGACACCAATGTCCTTGCAGGCAATATTGCTGGCGCCACCAGCACGCTGAAATACACCGACACCAACGGTTTTAGCATCGGTTCATTGGCCACATTCGACGGCGCCGCGAGTACGCCGACCAATGGTCTGACGGTCGGATCGGTTGGCACGCCGGCTAACAAAACGAGCTTGACAGCAGGTGCTGCCGTAACGCAAACCCAGGCCGTCGTCACAAGCGGGCTCGAATTGCTGGGCGCGGGTTCGTTCGACCTGTCGACCCAGGCCAACAATGTGGATACCCTGGCTGGAAACGTCACTGGTGGCATCAAGTTCAAAGACAGCGACAACTTTGTCATTGGTACAGTCAATACGGCTGGCTTGACCAGCGCGGGCAATATCCAGCTGACCGCTGCGAGCGGCACGGTTACGCAAACCCAAAAGGTTGCGGCAACCAGCCTCGAATTGCTGGGCGCTGCCAGCTACAACCTAGACAACACAGGTGCAGCCAACGGCGTCGTCAAACTTGCTGCCAACATTACCGGTACCGGTACGTTGAACTATGTGCAGGTCGGCAACCTGGATGTCAACACGGTCAACACCACCAATGGTGTAACGACGGCAAACGGCACTATTGCCATCAACGCGGGTACCGGCACCTTGACGGTGACAAAAGCCATTAGTAACTCGGGCACTGGTAACAACATAACCCTGACAGCTGATGACATGGCGATCAATGCGGCTATCACTGGCGGTATTTCCAAAGTGACGTTGCAGAATTCCTCTGTTGGTCAACTCATTGATATGGGTTCTGCGGGCACTGCTGCTAACACGCTCAGTTTGTCAGATACAGAACTGCATCAAGTTACCACGACGGGTGCATTGATCGTTGGTCGTAATGACACTTTTAAATCAGGTGTAGTCAATGTTTCTGCGCCTCTTACGACGTTCGGCGCAACCCCGCTGCACATCAAAACGGGTGGGACTGTCACGCAGGCAGTTACCGGCACGATCACCACGAATAATCTGGCAGTTGAAGCTGGTGGTGCGATTACGCTGAACAGCGCAAACGACGTGTCTACGTTTGCGGCAGTGGATACGCTTTCAGGCGCAGCGGTCTCTTTCACCGATGTCAACACCTTCTCGACTGGCGCAACGCTGGATGGCGTGACCGGCGTCACCACGGTTAACGGCGCGGTCACACTACTCGCTTCTGCCGGCAACTTGAATGTCACCTCAACCAACAGCAACGAGATCAACGCCGGTGTCGGCACGGTCAGTCTGCGTGCGGCGGGCGACGATAGCCTGCTCAACATAGCTGCCGGCGCCCACGTGACCGGTACAGGCGGCATGACGTTCACGGCTGACCGCATGACCTTTACAGGTTCGACCATCGCTGCAAGCGGTTCGACTGTCGTTTTGACGGGTGATTCCGTCAACCGCGTCATTTTGCTGGGTGGTACGGCTGCTGACGTCAGTGGCACCTCCGCTACGACGGGGCGGCTGGCAATTGAATCGAATGAACTTTCAACCATCACCGCAGCCACGGTTCAGATTGGCTCAAACACTGCACCGTTCAAAAACACGGGTGGCATTGTTGTTTCAGGCAACGCCGCCAGTACAGGCAACTTCAGCAACCTCAACCTCTACTCGACGGGTGTGGGCGGTACGATTTCTGACGGCACGGCCGGCGCAACCAGCTCCGGTACGTTGACGGCTTCGACCATTTCACTGAATGCCCACAGCGGTATTGGCGTGTCGCACACCGGTGGTGCCTACAACCCGATTTCGGTCCAGCCCGGCACCAGCGCTGGTTTGACGGCGGTTAACGCGTCGGCTGGTGACATTTCACTGGTACAGCCCACTGGCGTACTGACAGTCGGCACAGGCGGCGCAACCATCACCAATAACGCAACCGATGGAGCTATTGACCTGACCACTTTGGGGGCTGCTGGTCACATTAATGTGTTCGGCACAGTTAGCACAACCGGTAATGGTGCGGTGTACATGAACGCCCAGGGCGCAGGTTCCAACATCGTGATGGACACCGCTTCTACCATTCAGAGCGGAGCACTTCTCGGCACAGGCACAGGTCTGATCGACCTCAAGGCGGCGAACGGCATTCAGTTGGCACAGGTCAGAAACAGCACGGCCTCCGGTATCGTCAACCTGACCGCAACGGGCGGCGACATCATTGATGTGAATGATGCAACTCCGGGCAACAACGTGACGGCGTTCTCTTTGAACGCAGTTGCGGCGCAAAGAATCGGCAACGTGTTGGCAGGCAACATTTATGCAGGTCCAACTAACGCGCTTGAAACAGCAGTAAGCAACTTGACGGTTACAACCACCAACCTTACTGGCGTAAACGAAATCGCGATTGACAACACGTCAGCAGTATTGCTGGTGCCAGTGATCGCTCTCAACGGTGCAGGTGCAAGCAGCGCTTACGTGCGCAATACCGGCTCGCTTAATGCTACTGGTGTGTCGATGACGGCCAACAATAGCTATGGTCTGATTTCCACGACCGGCGCGTTGACTTTGCCTAATGTCGCGATCAATGTGGGCACGGGCTCGCTGAACTTCCAGGGCTTTACAGATATCGTTAATCTGGGTGCCGGAGCTGCCAACAAAATTACGGCACTGAACCTGTTGATCAGGTCCGGTTCGTCTGAATCGGTAACGACTGATGTAGTTAATGCCGACGTAACGATTACAGGCGCAGGCAACACCTTCACACTGGTTCAAGACTCGGGTGCTGATTCCCTTGCAGGCGCGCACAGCATCACGTTCAAGGATCTTGATGGAGCAGCAGGGGGCACGACAACCTTCAACTCAATTACCTATAACAACGCCCTGGCAACGGCTAGCGGCGCGGTGAATATCACCCAGAAGCACAGCGGCAGCAGCATCACATTCAAGGACGCAACTAACCTTGGTACCAATGTAGTGGCGGCACCAGCCGGCGGCGGGAACTTGACATCGACTGTCGTCACCTTTGCGTTGGGCGGGCGCGATACGGGCGTAGACCAGGACAAGGGTGGCAACGTCATCGGCGCCAGTTCGTT
>JANYFF010000098.1 GCA_025362825.1 Polaromonas sp.
GCCAGTGACCAGCGTCAGGGAACTGCTGGACTATGCACGCAAGAACCCTGGCAAGCTCAACTACGGCTCCACCGGTTCCGGCTCTTCCAACCATCTGTCGATGGAGCTGCTGATGCGCATGACCGACACCAAAATGACGCACATTCCGTACAAGGGCAGTGCCCCGGCCACCATGGCCATGCTGGGCGGCGAGGTTGATGCGCTGTTTGACAACATCCCCAACGCCCTGCCCCAACTCAAGGCCGGCAAAATGCGCGCCATCGCAGTAACGGGCCTGCAGCGTTCGGTGTTGTTTCCGTCGGTTCCAACGGTTGCAGAGTCGGGTGTGCCGGGTTATGAAGTCAATGTGTGGTTTGGCATGCAGTTGCCAGCAGGTACACCCAAAGCGCTGGTTGAGCGCATGAATGCCGACATCACGCGCATCCTGAAAGACCCGGAAGTTGTCAAACGCTTCCGCGACCAGGGCGTTGAGGTGATTGCCAGCTCGCCCGCGGCTTTCAGCCAGCTTTTGCAAAGCGAAGTCGTGAAGTGGACACAGGTCATCAAAGACGCCAACATCAGGATTGAGTGAGTCGCACTAATGAAAATCACCGACGTAACCCTGACGCTGTTCGCTTGGGACAATATTCCCGCTACCAGCTATGGCGCCCATACCGGGCGATTTTCGGGCGACAGCAAACTCGGCCTGCTGACCGTCACAACTGACGATGGCATCATCGGCCATTCTTTTCTCGGCTCTGCTTTTTTTGCCGCAGACATGGATGGTGCGAGTCTCGTCCGCTATCTCAAGCCGCTGCTGGTCGGGCAAAATCCTCTGGACCGTGAACGGCTGCACAAAGCCATGTTCAAGCGGGTGCGGACGACCACGGTACGGGCCATTGGTGCTGTGGACATCGCGCTGTGGGACATCGCAGGCAAGGCGGCAAAACTACCGATTCACAGCCTGCTGGGCTCTTACCGCGATCGGGTGCCGGCCTACATCAGCTCGGCGGTGCTGGCCAGCCCCGAGGCCTATGCTGAAGAAGCGCTGCATTACAATTCGCTCAATTTTGCAGCCTACAAAATCCATCCACCGCAAAACTGGCGGGAAGACATACGCGTCTGCGAAGCCGTTCGCAAGGCAGTCGGTGACGATTACCTGCTGATGCTCGATTCAGTCTGGAGTTACGACTACCCGACCGCATTGCGCGTAGGGCAGGCGATTGAAGCTCTGGGCTACTACTGGTACGAAGACCCGCTGGCCGATGCAGACCTATACAACTATGTTGAATTGCGAAAAAAACTGCACATTCCCATCATGGCCACCGAATACCCGGCGGCAGGGCTGGACGCCTATGCGCCATGGGTGATGGAGCGTGCCACTGATTTTTTGCGTGGCGACGTAGCCGTCAAGGGTGGGATCACCACGCTGGTCAAGACGGCGCATCTTGCAGAGGCGTTTCACCTCAACTACGAATTGCACCACGGCGGTAATTCACTGAATAACTTTGCCAACCTGCATGTGATCATGGCGATCCAGAACACGGAATTTTTTGAGGTGCTTTTACCTGCCGAGTCACAAAAATATGGTTTGTTGAATGACTTGGAGGTAGATTCTGAGGGAATGGTGCATGCCCCTGCCGGCCCTGGTCTGGGTGCAAATATTGATTTCGCATTGATCAAACGAAAGACTTTGGCCGTTTTGACCTGAACAAAACGAGGCGTGTATCGGTGAATTTTCTGTAAAAGATGGCGTCTTTTAAATGTGTCGTCCTACAAGGCGCACTTCTTCGGTATCCTATGCTCGTGCATCAGTTTTACAGGAGAAACAGATGCACACTTTACTTAAAAATACCTTGATTGCCTGCGCAATGGCTTTGGCGAGCCATTCGTTTGCACAGGTCACTTTTTACCAAAACCAGAACTTTCAGGGTTCAACTTTCACTACCAACCGACAGGTCAATGATTTGCAGAGCTATGGTTTTAACGACCGTGCGTCCTCTGTTGTGGTTGAAGGCCAGCGTTGGGAAGTCTGCGACAACGTACGATTTACAGGCCGCTGCGCGGTGTTGCGCCCTGGCCGCTACCCTTCGCTCGCCGCTATGGGCCTGAACGACCAGGTGTCATCGGTGCGCGTCATCAGCCGCAATGCGCGTATTGCAGAGAGCCGCTATGCACCTGTTTATGCGCCTTCTACTGTAGCGGTCGCTGGAGCCGTGCCTGCCCCCGCACCCGCAGGTCCACAGGTCGTTTTTTATGAAGACGAAAACTTTCAGGGGCGCACCTTTACGGCGCAAAACCAGATCGACGATTTCACCCGCTTCGGGTTCAATGACCGCGCCCGTTCAGTCGTCGTCATCGGCGATCGCTGGGAAGCTTGTGACAACGTCCGGTTTGGAGGCAAGTGTGTGGTCTTGCGGCCTGGCCGCTATCCGTCGCTGGCAGCCATGGGCATGAATGACCGCGTGTCGTCGGTCCGTGCAGTCAACTATGACGCCCGGGTTGACGATGCCCGGTACGCTCCGCTGCCAGCTGCCCCGGTTTACGACAACCGCAGGCGCAGTGACGAGAGACTGTACGAAGTTAACGTGTCATCGGCGCGTGCGGTGGTCGGCGTACCGGAACAGCGTTGCTGGATGGAGCGCGAAGCCGTACCCGCCGCAGCGCGTGGCAATCCAAATGTTGGCGGTGCTATTGCCGGTGCGCTAATAGGCGGCATTCTGGGACATCAGGTGGGTGGCGGAACGGGCAAGGACCTGGCCACCATTGGGGGCGCAGTTGGCGGTGCGGCACTGGGTGCCAACGTCGGCCGCACTGCAGGGGCTCCACAGCAGGGCCCGGAAGTGCAGCGCTGCGCAACCCAGCCTGCACAGGGTCAGCCAGCTTATTGGGATGTAACCTACAACTTCCGTGGCCAGGAGCACCGGGTTCAGATGACTTCGGCACCCGGTCCGACCATCACCGTCAATGGTCAGGGTGAACCGCGTACCTGAGTTACCTATTGGCGCGGCATGATTTGCTAAGCTAGACAAGAAGCCGGACTTGCGAGTCCGGCTTTTTTGCGTCAGAAACTGGCGTGAGGTTTTTGGGGGTCTTTGCAACTTTTGCACCCTCGCCAGAAAGCTGCCTCGGTCATCCAGCCGGTCAGTGTGCAGGCTCAATGCGGGCAGCAGTGTTGACATCAGCGGCTGGCGTGCGGCCTCTTTTTTAACGTTCATCCATGCCATGGGCGCTATGTGATGTGAACCGCTCGCCCTGAGCCTCTCGAAGGGCTGCACCGGCTACAGCAAGCTCGGCCCGGACAGAAATGAAAACTTCATCGAGCCAGATCAATAATTAAGGGGCGATGCAGAGTTTTGCGCCACTAAGCGGGATGAGCGCCAAGAGGGCGTACCAGTTTGTTCAGGCGGCCTGCGTGGCACGCGCTGACGGAGCCGAGGACTGTGGGAATTCGATGCGGACGGTGGTGCCCTCGCCCGGGGCGCTGCGGATGTGCATGCAGCCGCCCATCGATTCAGCGCGAAACTGCATGCCTGACAGGCCGTGGTGTCCAATGCGCGGTGTTTGCGGGTCAAAGCCGACACCATCGTCGTGCACCTCGACCACCGCATGGCTATGAGCAACCGACAGCACGACTTTGACCTGCGAAGCCTGTGCATATTTGCCGATGTTGGTCAGCGCCTCCTGCACAAACCTGTACACCGCCAGCGAGGCCTGCTGTGATAGCTCGAAATCTGCAGAAGACAGGTGTACCGGTATGCCCAGACTGGTGTGCATGTCCTGGCAAAGGTTGTACAGCGCCACCGGCAGCCCCAGCTCAGACAACGTTGAAGGTCGCAGGTCTTCGATGATGCGGCGCTTCAGCGCAATGCCCTTGTTTAGGTATTCGTTCATGCGCTCCAGGCGGATCAGCATGGTCGCGGGCTCTCCGGTTTTGGTCCGGGCGCGGGCGATTTCCAGTTTGCATACCGTCAACAGGCCGCCCAGTTCGTCGTGCAATTCGCGGGCAATGTAGGCCCGCTCGTCTTCGCGCACCGTCTGTAGGTAGGTCGCCAGTTCTGCCAGCCGCGCGGTGCGCCGCTGGACTTCGATTTCAAGGTGCTCGCGCTCTTCGGCCAGCGCGGCTTCCTGATCATTTCGTTCCCGGTCCTGCAGCTTGAGCTGGTGCAGGAACATGAAAAAGATCACCAGGATGAGCAGCGTCAGCGATCCGACGGCCAGGCGATTGGCCTGCAGGCTGTCGTAGATGGAGGTACGCGCTTTTTCTTGCAACGAAGCCGACCTGGCCAGTTGCACGATCAACTCCCGGTGTAATTGCAGCATTTCCAGGCGATCAGTCTGGCTGCGTGCGAGGTCGTTGGCCTTGGCAAGCTGGCCAGCAGTTGCCAGGTCCAGCACCTCGCCAATGTGTTCGAGTTTGGTGCGAGTGATTGTTGCCACATACCGTGCGCTCTCGGCAGCCGCGGCGTCCTGGCCTGACAGGTAGGAAGTCACCGCAAGCAAGACTTCGGGTAAATCTTCCTTGACTTCCTGGAGTTGCCTCAAATACTCGGTCTGGCCCGTAACCAGGAAAGCAAATTCGGCGTTCTCGGCCTCTGTCACCAGCTGCAGCAGGCGCTGTGACTGGATGCGCGCATCGGTAAGCTCAATGCCGCCGCGCAGCGTATTGGTGGTGCCGCGGTAAGTGATTTCGCTCACCAGCAACAAGGCAGCGGCTAGCGAAAGAATCACCGGAAATGCAAAACGCTGGCGCATCAGGCGCTTTGCCGTGTCGTTTAGCTTTCCAATGGTCTTGTGCATGATTTACATTCAGTATGCGTCAGGCTCTGCAAGTTCCGTGTCCGAAATAGTCACTTGTTTGCAACGGCTTTCGGGTATTTTGGCGGTTTACCCGGGGCCGGCACTTGTTTTCATTTCGGGCGCCACCATTTCCCGGAAGCAGTTAAAC
>JANYFF010000102.1 GCA_025362825.1 Polaromonas sp.
GAGTCCATAGCCGCCCGCTTGCGAATGGACCATCAAGATGGCTGGGCCGATCTTATCGAGCAGAGCATAAGGGCCTTTGGAGTTTCTTTGATACCCTGCCCTGCAAGCGTAACTTCAGTGTTTGGCACTAGCTGAGCGAGATATTGCTCAGTTGCTTCAACCGGGAACTGCGTGCCAGGATATGCCAGAGGATATTCGGGACCAAAGTGGAATGATTGCCAAGCGCGCTCCCGCGTAGGGATCGAAATCTGGGATAACGATTTGACATCGGATTGGACAATTGCTCGGTTGACGGGTGTGGGGTCAAAGCCCGATCGCCCACGGCCGACTTGGTCAACCACGTAGACGGGGTAGCCCTTTCGCGCGAAGTAAGTCGCCCAGCCCTCGCGACCGTCCGGCGTCGTCTCAAAAGTGGCTCCGGTATGCGTGGATCCGTGGACCATCACGATAGGCGGCGCGCTCACCACTTTTGGAATGCGGTAATGGACGTACATCTGATCGACCATGATGTGTCCGGCCCCGGCACCGCCTACTCGACTGCCCGGATCGCCAGGGTACTCAGAAAAGATCGACCGGCCCCCGACGAAGAATGTGCCTTCGTCTGCGAGCTCCAATGGGCCACCGAGTGAACCTGCAATGACCGGTGCTGCAACTGCCGCAGCAAAACCAACGGCCAATATAACGTAATGGAACGGGTTCTTCGTCATAACAATCTCCTCAGAAAACTCCCATCCTTCAGAAGTTATGTAATGATACTTGACTTACTAACAGTTGTCAAGTCGAGCAATTCAGCGCCCGATTTAACTCGACGTTTGAGGGACGCGACTTTATGTGAAGAGTGGCTTATCGCGTTGTCGGCATGCCTAAGAGCCCAAACGGGATTACTCGGGGCGAGTCTACAAGCATATGCGGCGCGAGCGCATCACAGTGGCGCGCTGCACCGTCGAGCGACTGATGAAATGCCTGGGTCTGCAAGGGGTCAGGCGCGGCAAGGTGGTGCGCACCACCATTGGCGATATGACCGCTGCCCGACCACTGGATCGGGTCAACCGGCAATTCAAGGCTGATCGTCCCAACCAGTTGTGGGTGTCGGACTTCACGTACGTGTCAACTTGGCAGGGCTGGCAATACGTGGCCTTTGTGATTGACGTCTACGCTCGCCGAATCGTGGGCTGGCGGCAGAGCAGTTCCATGCGAACAGACTTTGTTCTGGACGCATTGGAGCAGGCCTTGTATGACCGCCAGCCTGAGCGCGCCGACGCGCTGATTCACCATAGCGACAGGGGTTCGCAATACGTGTCCATTCGGTATAGCGAGCGGCTTGCAGAAGCAGGCATTGAGCCCTCTGTGGGCAGCAAAGGCGACAGTTATGACAACGCTTTGGCTGAAACCATCAACGGCCTGTACAAGACCGAATTAATTCACCGCAGGGCGCCCTGGAAAACCAAGGAATCACTGGAGCTTGCTACGCTTGAATGGGTGTCCTGGTTTAACCACCACCGGCTGCTGGAGCCCATCGGATACATTCCCCCTGCCGAAGCTGAAGAAAATTACTATCGGCAATTAGCCAGTCAGGCCGTTACATCGGTCTGACTTAACCCAACGGGCCTCCACGAAACCCGGGGCGATTCACATGGCCCAGACTGTTGAAATAGGTGGATGGCTATTCTGAGCAATTAAAGTCGTAAACAGGTTAATAAAGTCGTAAACAGGGCTCTAACATCCATGCGGGTTTCGGGGGCGTTGGATTTTGGAGACGGATATTTAAAGTCGTAAACACATGCTTTCGCCGGTCATACATCGACTGTGTTGCAGAGGGTTCGGTCGGTCGTGGGTAGTGATCCAAGTAGGTCCGGCGGTTATGTGCCCATTGCTGCCATCGGGAGCTGGTCTGCGGATGACAGCTATGCAGCGGAAGCGGTCATCGGTGCTTCGACAATGAACTTCAGGTATAGGCTAGGAGCGGTCTGTGGCGTGTGACCGGTATCAGGCACCCGATATGGCGGCCTGATATCGATTCCGAAAGTTATAAATTTCCGGTCTCGGACTGCTCATCTAGACCTGCTAAGCACGTTGACATTCGCGCAGCTTCGCACTAGAAACTTAAATGTGTTCGCGAAAGCGGGCCATGGTCAATATGGGAGTTATCACTCGAGCGTAATGCCGGTCTGCTTGACCGCCATTTCCCAACGGTTGAGTTCCTTTTGTATGTACTCACCGTAGGCTTCTGGGGTTGAGCCCAAGGGTTCTGCGCCCTGCAACGCCAGTTTTTGACGCAAGTCGGGTGATTGCAGCGCTTTCATGACTTCCGCATTTAAGCGCTGGATGATCGGCTTCGGGGTATTGGCCGGCACCATCAAACCCTGCCAAGCACCAACTTCAAAGCTTGGCATGCCTGACTCCGCCAGCGTTGGCACATCTGGAAACAGCGACATCCGCTTGTGTGTCGTAACAGCCAGCATTTTCATGCGTTTATCGCGCACAAAAGGCATAACCGAATTGACGGTGTCCGTCATGAACTGAATTTGCCCACCGACGAGATCAATATCAGCCGGCGCACTGCCCTTGTACGGGATGTGTACGGCATCAATGCCATTGGCCCTCACGAACTGAAAAGCGCCAAGATGGGTGACGTTCCCGTTGCCGGCAGAACCATACGACAACTTGCCTGGGTTGGCCTTGGCATAAGCAATGAACTCACTCACGGTGTTGGCCGGTACGTTAGGCCCGACAACCAAAGCCAAAGGGACGACAGCTGTCAATGCGACTGGCGCGAGATCGCGCTTTACGTCATAACTCAGGCTTTTGTAAAGCGCTGGGCTCAACGTGATGGATGACGTGTTGTAAAGCAGTGTGTAGCCGTCTGCTGCAGCCCTCACGGCCAACATCGCGCCCAAGTTGCCATTGGCACCGCCGCGGTTGTCAACAACCACCGGTTGCCCAACGGATTCAGACATTTTTTGTGCGATAACGCGGGCCACCAGGTCGGTGGGACCACCGGGTGGAAACGGAACAATCATCGTGATTGATTTGGATGGAAAGCTGGCCTGCGCTAAGGCCGCGGTGCTGCTGAACGTTACAGCACCTGCAAGCGCGACAAGCACTGTCGTGCTGGCAAGGCGGCGAGAAATCGGGCGAATAAAGAAAGTTTTCATGAGGTGTGTCTCCGTTGTAGTTTTAGACTGATCAGATCTGTTTGTCAGCTAGATTCAAACCATCGATTAAAAGGGGAATTCTCTCCACTCATTCCGGCTTGACGCCGGCATCGATAGCCACCTTTTGCCAGCGAGCGTTCTCTTCCTTGATGTAGCTGCTGAACTGCTCTGGTGTGGACGCTGCAGTTACCGCGCTGTACTGTGCAAAACGCTCCTTCATCTCAGGCGTGGAGAGCACTTTGACGAGGTCTTGATTCAGCCGTTGAATCACTGCTTTAGGTGTTCCAGCAGGGACAACAATGCCCTGCCATGAGCTGACATCAAAATTGGCGTAGCCAGACTCTGCCACCGTCGGCAGCGTGGGTGCAGTTGCAGATCGTTTGTCCGTGGTTACCGCCAGCGCTTTCACCTTGCCCGATGCGACAAATGGATAAATGCTTGAGAAAGGATCGAAGAGCACCTGTACTTGCCCGCCGATCAGATCCGTCAATGCGGGCGCGCTGCCCTTATATGGGATGTGGTTCATCTTGATCCCTGCGGTAGTGCTGAAGAACTCCACCGCCAAGTGGATCGAACTGCCGGCCGTGCCGTAGTTGAGCTTGCCGGGCTGGCTTTTCGCGTACTGCACCAGCTCGCTCAGCGACTTCACGGGCAACGAAGGGTGAACCGCAACGATCAGCGGCTGAATCGCCACCATGCTGATGGGATCGAAACTGGCGATCGGATCGTAAGGCAGCTTGGCGAAGGTCACCGGGTTGATCGCCAGCGTACTGATATTGCCCATCACCAAGGTATAGCCATCGGCTGGAGACCGGGCACCGGCTTCTGCACCAATGACCCCGCTGGCGCCTGCACGGTTCTCAACCACAACCGCTTGCCCCAACTCGATTGCCAGTTTGGCTGCTACTGCGCGAGCAACAATGTCGGTCACGCCGCCCGGCGGAAACGGCACGATCATGCGCAAAGGTTTGCTGGGGTAGTCCTGCGCGGCCACGCCAACAGAAACCAGTAGTCCTAGGGTAGCAGCGCAAAGTTTTAGAGATTTTGAAAGCATAGTTTTTTCTTTCAGGGGTAAACCGACTCTTTGCGCGGCAAATGCAGAACCAGTACTTGCAGACCACCCTTGCCAGCGGCAAAAATTGGCAGGATTTCATCCGCCGACACAAATAAACTTTCCAAAGCCCCAAGTTGGGCATCGGCATAGATCAATGTCCCAGCCAGCACCACGAGAAAAAATCCAGCGCTGGCGGGAAGCCGTTGGAGCAGCAGCTTCAAAGCGCCTGGCGAGTGAATAACTTCGGCACCCAGTCCGTCATTGGCCAGTGGGATCACGGCCTCCGTTTTAACGTCGGTTAATGCCAGCAGAACAGCCTCGCTCGCAATGTCTATGGGACCGCACTGCGCATGGCGCTTGGGACCGCGCAGCATTTTTTCTCGCGCATCGGAAATCGGCACCAGGCCGGTTTCACAGATCGATCGCATCGTGAAATATTTGATGCCTTTCGGCCCTGCAACCAAGGGGCCGTAGCCGGTGTACGCTCCCGCATAATGAATGCTCAAGGGCGACACCGCGCTCGGCCCGAGAGAGCCTGAACCGTCCACGAACAGCTGAAACTGATTTTGTCGATGAAAGTGCGGCACCAGAACCGAATTAGGAGGTTGCTCGATTAACGCCACCGTTGGCGAGAGTGACGGGTCTGCCCCGGCCTCCATCCATTCTGCTTTGAAGTAGCTGTCGTCGAGCACCGGAATACTCCGCCGCCTGAGTTCGCCGTTTGTTCGTGTTCCAAGTCTGATCATGCTCAACTTCCAATCAATTCAAGAGGTTTACTCTGGTGCGATGCTGCCGGCCCGAGCCACTTTGGTCCATCGCTCTATTTCTTTTCGCATGAAGGCGTTGTAGGCGTCTGGCGTACTGCCCAACGGATCTGTGCCTTGTTTGGCCATCTGAGCGCGCACATCGGGCAAAGCCAAAACTTTGAGTATTTCCAGATTCAGCCTTGCGACGATGGGCGCTGGAACCGCGGCAGGAACCATCAAGCCCTGCCACGCGCTGGCCTCATAGCCCTTGATCCAGCTCTCCGAGATCGTCGGCACATCCGGCAAAGAGGGAACTCGTTCAGCGCTCGTGACAGCCAATGCTCTGACGCGCCCATCCCGTATGTAAGGCAAGGCCGAGCTCATGGCATCCACAGCAAACTGAATCTGTCCTCCGAACAAATCAATCAGTGCCGGAGCACTACCCTTGTACGGCACGTGAACAGCATTCAGTCCCGCCGTCTGCAACAGTTGAGCTGGAATAACGTGCGTGATGGTGCCCGTGCCAGCAGAGCCGTAACTGTACTTACCCGGATTGGCCGCGAGCTGGTCGATGAATTCTTTGATCGTGCGGGCTTTGAAGTCCTTGTTCACGATCAACACCGTGGGCGCTGAGGCCGTCAGCGCAATGCCTGCAAAATCACGCGTCGGGTTGTACGGCAGCTTGGGAGAAAGCGCCGCAGACAAGGCAAATGAAGAGGTGTTGTAAAGCAGCGTGTAGCCATCTGCCGCCGCCCGACTCACAGCATCTGCGGCAAGTACGGCGTTGGCACCGGGGCGGTTTTCGATCAGCACCGGTTGACCCAGAAATTCGCCGAGCTTGATGGCCAGCAGTCTCGCGATGTTGTCGGTCGGCCCACCGGCCGAAAATCCGACGATCATGCGCAGCGGCCGGCTTGGGTAGACTGCTTGTGCATTGGCAGTACCGACAGCCATGGCGCCCAATGCAGCCAAGGCTTGACGGCGAGTCAGAAAGTTGTGAGGCGTGTTCATGGTCAGACCTTTCATGTGTTATTACCCGCCAGCAGGCGCTTGGCGGTGTAGGTCATCACGTTTTCTTCGCGTTGGTTGAATACCTGAATGGTGGAGTCAACAATGGCTCTGCCGCCGGTAGAGGTCGGGCGCACACCCGTCACCTCAATCACCGCGTGAACAGTGTCGCCAACACGCACAGGCGCATGAATTTTCTGGGTAAGTTCCAGCATCGCCAGCCCTGTGCCCTGGATCATAGTTTGCAGAATGAAGCCTTCAATCAGCGTGTAGGTCAGCGCAGCCGGAACCGGCCGCCCGGCAATTCCGCCATGCAGCGGAGCCGCATCAATGAACATGACTTCGACCATGCCTGTCACGCCGATAAACCCGACAAGGTCGGCCTCAGTCACTGTCCGCCGAAAGGTCTTGAAACGCTGGCCAATCACCAGCTCTTGCCAATGAAGTCCTTGGCCAAGTTGCTGGATGTTGTTGGGGGCGTGGCTCATCGACATGTGCCCATGCCCGTTCATTGTTGCTCGATTTTGGCTTTGACAGCGATGCGCTTCCAAAGGTCTATTTCAGTCTTTTGAAAATTAAGCATGACCTCGGGTCCACCGGGCATGACCTCGCCACCAATGCGTTCGTAAAACTCACGGGTTTCCGGCAAGTTTTCAATCGTTGTCATCAATGCTGCGAGCTTCTCGGTCTCAGCCTTGGGTGTCTTGGACGACACCATGGCAGCAACCCACACATAGGCGCTAAACCCTGGCAACCCGGCTTCTGCTGAAGTGGGCACTGACGGCAGCACCGCAATACGATTGGCTGAGGCTACAGCCAATGCGCGCAGTTTTCCGCTTTTCACCAGTTCCTGCGCGCTGGTAATTTCAACAAAAGCCAGTTGAACGGTCCCTGACGCCACAGCCACAACTGAATCTGTGGCGCTCTTAAAAGGAACACCGTAGGTTCTCACGTTGGCCGTTTCGTTGAACAGTTCAGCCATCAATTGATAACCAGCTGATCCATGGGCGTAGTTGAGCGCCCCTGGTTTGGCCTTAGCCGCAGCAATCAGCTCCGGCAAAGTGGTGTGGCTAGAGCCGCCGGGAACGATCAGGAGCGCAGGCGCCCGAACCATCATCGTTAGCGGGCTGAAGTCGGCGATCGGGTCATAAGGCAAGGACTTGAACAAGGCCGTGTTCACGGCCAGCGTCGAGTTACTGCCGATGAAAACCGTGTAGCCATCGGCCGGTGCAGTCAACACAGCGCGCACCGCAATAAAGCCGTTGCCGCCAGCCCTGTTGTCAATGATGACGGGCTGAGATGTCATATCGGAGAGTTTCTTGGCGAAGTATCGTGCCGAGGTGTCTGTTGCGCTTCCAGGTGGAAACGGAACGATAAATCTAATTGGCTTGTTGGGAAACCCTTGCGCCAGCGCGGGCGCTATGGCTACAGCCCCCAACAGGGCGACGCCGGCCAAGCCAGCAATGAGACTTCTGCGAGTTGTATTTTTGTTCATGGTGTTGTCTCCTGAAATAAAGTTAGTTAGACGCTGTGCCGCGTCGTTTACCGATTAGTCAAACCCGCCCATTGCAACCTTTCCAATCATGCGGCCGCTGCCAATCAACTGGTGCGCTTGCATGAAATTTTTTGCATTGATGCTGCCTAGATCGACTTGGAGCGTCGTCTTCAAGACACCGTTATCCACCAGTGCAGACACCTCGTTGAGAATCTCGCCTTGCCGCGCCATGTCTGGCGTTCTGAACATCGAACGGGTGAACATGCCTTCCCAGCTGAAGGTGATGCTTTTGCCGCGCAGCAAATTCATCGGCAAATCAGCCGTAGCCTCGACCAATGAACAAACGTGCCCATGCGGCGCAAGAATTTCGGCCAGCTGCGGCATCAGCGGCGTAGGGTCCGTTAAACACAACACAAAATCAACCAAGGGCACGCCGAGTGCTTTGAGTTGCGGCAAAAACGGCTGCGAATGATCAACAACATCGGTGGCGCCCATATCGCGGCAATACTGCTGCGACTCAGGACGCGAGGCCGTGGCAATGACACGCACCTCTGTCAACTTGGAAGCCAATTGCAACGCCATCGAACCCACGCCACCGGCACCGCCAATAACAAGCAGTGTGGCCGGCTGTTGAATCGGCCCACGTGGCAAGCGCAAGCGTTCGAACAAAGCCTCCCAAGACGCAAGACTGGAAAGAGGCAAGGCAGCTGCCTGAACAAAACTCAATGTGCTTGGCTTGCGTCCGACCAAACGCGCATCCACAGCATGCAGTGCGCTACAAGCTCCTGGGCGCAGCACGCTACCGGCATAAAAAACCGCATCGCCAAGTTGAAAGCCAGAGACATCAGCCCCCATGCCGACCACCATGCCCGCAACATCCCAGCCCAAAACCCGGTCTGGGCTTTGCGGTGGCTGCTTGGCACGAGCCATTTTCGAATCGATCGGATTGACCGCAACGGCTTCAACGCGCACGAGCAAATCATTCGGTTTGACATCGGGGTCCGACAACTCGCTGTCGATCAATAAAGAAATATCGGGAAGTTCTGGTCGTGCGAGCCGATTGACGACAACAGCTTTCATAACGTCCTCTGCTTAAGCACAGGTTAATTGAACTGGCAGCGGCTTGGGCGCGCTGTAATGCAGGGTTGCGCCCTGCGCCTGCAAGGCCCGCACTTCGTCGTCTGTGAAACCGGCCTCGCGCAATATCTCTTCGCTGTGTTGCCCTAGACCTGGCGCCGGGCGCTGCTCAGTCGCCACGGGCGTTGCAGAGAGTTTGACCGGCACGCCGATCTGTCGTATCTCGCCTTCGGTCGGATGAACGACGGTTTTGATCATTCCAATCGCCTTCAAATGCGGATCGTCGATCAGGCTGTCAATGTCTTGCAGCGGCATGCAGGGAATATCAGCGCCTTCGAGCAAGCTCAACCAATTGGCATTGGTCTTTGTCGCCATCGCTTCGCCGACCATGGCGTAGAGCTCATTGATGTGTTTTGTACGCGCTCCAATGCCGCCAAAGCGCGGGTCTTCTTTAAAAAGTTCCGGCTTTCCAATCAGTCCTAAAAAGGCTTGCCAATGGCGGTCGTTGTAGACCAGCACACAAACATATCCATCCAATGTTTTGTAGGGCTTGCGCTCTTTGACCAACAACCGTGGATAACCACTCGGACCGATAGGCGGCACGAACGTCTCGCCAGACAAATGGTCACTCATGACGTTCTGCACCATTGTTTCGAACATCGGGATTTCGATTTCCTGACCTTCACCGGTGCGTGCTCGAGCCACCACGGCCGCAAGAATGGTGTTGGAGCCCATCAAGCCGACGGTGCGATCCGCAAGGGTTAACGGCACATAACGCGGCTCGCCGCCTGACGAGCGAGCCACCAAGTTAGGCACTGCGCAAGCGCCTTGAATCAAGTCGTCATACGCGGGCTTGCCGGCGTAAGGGCCGCTTTCGCTGTACCCATAAAGCCCTGCGTAAATAATGCCGGGATTTTCAGCCTTCAGGCGTTCGTAATGAATCCCCAGACGCTTCATCGCTTGCGGCCGGATGTTGTAAACCACGACGTCTGCAGTGCGCGCCAATCGGTAGAAGGCCGCCAGTCCTTCGGGTTTCTTCAAGTCAAGCACCAAGCTTCTCTTATTGCGATTGACATGCAAAAAAATGGAACCCATGCCAGGGTTGCGCATCGGGCCAATTCCCCGCACGGTGTCCCCCGTCGGAGGCTCGATCTTCACCACGTCGGCTCCCATGTCGGCCATGAGTTGCGTGGCGTAGGGCCCCATCAGCACGGTGGTGAGGTCCAACACACGCAAACCTTTCAGCGGACCAGTCATCTCTTTCCCCTTTTCAGCCAGTGAAGTATTTCCCATACAAATCTCAGACAGATCGGACGAAATCAGACACCGACATCTCGCTTGCCAGAACCTGCTGGCCGATCATCGTGTTCCAGTAAGCCTCAGAGCCGTGTGCTGTACGCCACTCATGCAAACTTCGGGTCAGCAGTTGCAGGTCGTATTCTTCAGTGACACCAATCGCACCATGCAAAGCATGAGCGACGGAGGCCACCAACACCGCAGCTTCACTGGTTCGGGATTTGGCCATCGCAGCCGTCAGCAAAGACGGCGCTTTTTCAGCGCCCTGAAATGCGGCTTCAGCAGCAATCGATGCAGCGGCTGTGTGCTCCGCCATCACGCTCAACTGATGCTGTACAGCTTGAAACTTACCCAGTGATTTGCCGAATTGGACGCGGTCATTGCAGTACTGCAGTGTCATCTCAAACACACGGCTCATGGCTCCGCTGAGAAGTGCGGCATGCAGCGCAGCAGCAAATGCAGGCAACATCGCACCGCCCTGCAAAGCACGTGTCGAGCCGCTGTCATCAGGCCATGTGAGTGTTGCCGTCAGGCAGTTTTGAACACCCGTGCCCAAGCGCTTGGCCGCAGCACAGGGCAGCAGCAGCAAACCATCGCTATCGCCATCGCGGGCGAGTACGTAGTCCGCCAGCATGCCGTACGGCGTCAACCCGCAGCTAATGGTGCCACTCGCATCGCGGTGAAATGTCTGCGCCAGCGTAACCATACCGGAAGGCAGCACCAGTTGCGAGGCCACCAGCGCACGCGCTACGATGGTTTGCGCCAGCGGGACCGGTACGGTGTAGTGACCGAAGCACCGCAAGACCGGGAAAAGTTCAGCTAGGGACAAGCCGGCACCGCCGTCCGCTTCGGCTCTCAAGAGCTCTAGAAATCCGGCACTGGCAATAGCATCCCACAGCGCTGCCGGGGACTCACCCGCCTGAATCGCCCGCACCACGGCCGGGGTGCACTGGTCTTTAAGAATATCGTCAATGGCTTCTGCAAACATAGGATGTGTACTTTCTTAGCGCAATCCCAAACCGCGCGCAATCATGCCGCGCAGGATCTCGCGCGTACCGCCACGCAGGGAATAAGTGGGTGCAATCTGGCTTACATAGGCCAGGGTGCGGTAAAGGTCTGCGTCCACCGGCGCGTCTGGATTCAGCCCGATAGCTGCTTCAATGATGGCCGGGATACTTTGCTCAAATTCAGTGCCGATGTCCTTGACTAGCGCCGCCTCAACAACAGGACTTTCACCGTTCACCAGCTTGCCCGTGACGGCAATGGACATGTTGCGCAACGTGGCCAAGTGCGTCGCGAAGCGCCCGATGGTAGCGACGTGCGCAGCCGTATCAACACTGTTTCGAAGGCAGTCAATCCAGTGCTCCAGCAGCACGATACTTGAGTAAATCCGTTCGGGGCCGCTACGCTCAAAGGCCAGCTCGGCATTGACCTGTGACCAGCCTTCTCCTTCGTTGCCGACCAACGCGTCATCGGCCAACAGCACGTCGTCAAAGAACACTTCAGAGAAATGGGCGTCGCCCGAAAGATCCTGAATCGGCCGCACCGTGACGCCAGGCAACGACAGATCAATGATGAACTGCGACAAACCCTTTTGCCTGTCTTGTGGCTCGCCTGACGAGCGAACCAATGCGATCATGAAATGGCAGTGGTGCGCATTGGTCGTCCACACCTTGCGCCCACTCAGACGCCAACCACTGACACCGTTCACCTCACAACGCGTGGCACGCGTTCCCACACTGGCGAGGTCAGAACCCGCATTCGGCTCGCTCATGCCAATGCAGAAAAATGCCTCTGCGGAACATATTTTTGGTAAGTAAAACTGGCGCTGCGTATCTGTTCCAAATTTGTTGATCAACGGCCCGCTCTGGCGGTCAGCAATCCAATGCGCCGACACCGGCGCACCCGCAGCCAGCAGTTCTTCCACCAACACAAAGCGAGAGAACGCGTCCAGCTCAGCGCCGCCAAACCTGGCTGGCAAAGTCACGCCTACCCAACCGCGTGCGGCGAGCTTGCGGCTGAAGTCAGCATCAAAACCCATCCATGAGCGGGCCCGGATATCCGGCGGCATGGGTTTAAAACTTGACTTGAGAAAGGCCTTCACCTTGGCTCGAAACTGGGTCGTTTCATACGGAAGCGTGGCATACCGGAAAGCTGAAAGCAGGTTAGTCAATGAAATCTCCTGTGTCGATCAGACACCGACTGTGTGACCACAATAGGCTCACACATACTGAAGTTAATGGAGCAAGAATAGAGCTCAACACCCACATAGTCCAATATTTAATTCCTAATTTTTAATATCAGATAGGTATCACCTAGTCGAAAAATATTGGGTAAACCCTTGATTTAGAGCCATTCAATCTGATACTGTTTTGGTATTGGACGGCTATATATCAATATTGGACACTGCTGGCTTCATCGCCTACGCTCAAATCCTCTCTACGTTGATTAGGATTTTTGAAATGCCCAATTTTATTTTGTACGAGCAGCAAGGCTACGTGGTCACGCTGACCATGAACGAGCCTGAGCGCCGCAACCCGTTGACCGGTAACTCGGCAGTACCAGACTTTTTAGCGGCAATTGACCGTATTCACAACGACCGCAGTGTTCGCGCCGTCATCCTGACCGGCGCAGGCACCGCCTTTTCTTCAGGCGGCGACATCCGCGACATGGAACGGCAGGCCTCTGGCGAAGTCTCTGGTATGCAAATTCGCCAGGAATACCGCACCGGTATACAAAGGCTCCCGCTTGCACTTTTCAACCTTGAAGTCCCCATCATCGCCGCCGTCAACGGCGCAGCCATCGGCGCCGGCCTTGATGTGGCTTGCATGTGCGACATCCGTATCGCATCGGAACATGCCAAGTTTGCTGAAAGTTTTGTTAAGCTGGGAATTATTCCGGGTGATGGTGGGGCGTGGCTGCTGCCGCGCATCATCGGCATGTCGCGAGCGTCAGAGATATCATTTACCGGAGAAGCGATCGGACCGGATCTGGCTGCCAGCTGGGGGCTGGTGTCTCGCGTGGTGCCTGCTGCTCAGCTGCTCAGTACAGCCAATGAACTCGCTAGGCGAATTGCGGACAACCCTCCGCACGCCGTTCGCTTGACTAAACGGCTACTGCGCGAAGCCATGCACACGCGTTTGGACACCCTTCTTGAATTGGCCGCAGCTTTTCAATCGCTGTCTCATCAAACAGATGACCACAAAGAGGCCGTGAATGCTTACCTGAACAAGCGACCACCGATCTTTAAGGGCTGACATGGTCGCGAATGCTACGTTGGCCACACTGGGGCGCTAAGGTATGCTCAGCGCGAAGGATTTGGCCAAACCTATGGACCTGCGACGCATTCGCCACTTCGTTACCCTTGCCGAGACGCTCAATTTTCACCGCGCAGCAGAGCGGCTGCATATGGCGCAGCCGCCTTTGACGGTGTCGATCCAGAAATTCGAAGCGGAGCTTGGCACCAAGTTATTCCTTCGCGAATCGACCGGTGTGTCCTTGACGGCCAGCGGGCGGGCTGTGCTGATTGAGGCCAAAAAATTGCTGTTTCACGGCAACCAGCTTTGTGAATCTGCAAAAGGTGCACTTGATGGAACAGGCGGAACGCTACAGATTGGCTTTGTAGGCTCAACGACCTATGGGATGCTGCAAAAGCTTCTGCCGCTGTTTCGCGCCGAATACCCAGGCGTTGAATTAATTCTGCGCGAAGCAACCTCGGTGGCCATCATGCAGAAGTTGGAAGACAACGCACTGGACATTGGCCTCGTGCGCGTACCGCTGTTGCAGTCGACCCGAGCAACGCTGGTCCAGCTTGAGCGCGACGAATACATCGCAGCACTTCCCCGCGGCAACTCACTCGCCGGCAAGAGCCTGCTCCACTTGTCAGACCTGGCGGATCAGTCTTTTGTTATGTATGCGCCGACCCATGCCGCGGGTTTGCACAGCACAGCTATGCTCGCTTGCCAGCAGGCCGGATTCATTCCCCGTGTGACACAGCAGGCAATACAAGTCCAAACTGTGTTGGCTCTGGTTGAAAGTGGCTTGGGCGTGGCACTCGTGCCTTCGGTCATGCAGCGCTTTATCAGCGATAGGATCTGCTATCGCCCTTTCGTCGATTTTCCAACAGCGGCATCTATTGGACTAGCGCTTGCCTACACGGCCGAGACAGAAAGCCCGGCCGCGAACAGATTCCGCAAGCTTGCTTCCCGTGTATTCGCGCCACTCAGTCCTAGATAATTCTGACAATCAATCCGAATATTTTTCCCTGAAACGCGAATTTTCGCTATAACAACGTGACTTAACTCAACGGGGCCCCACGGAAACGGGGTAATTCAGTGTGCATCCCGGACTCAGTAAGACTTGGGCAAGCCAAGCACTTTTTCGGCGATGAAGCAAAGGATGAGCTGGGGGCTCACGGGTGCAGTGCGGGGAATCCAGGACTCACGCATATATCCCGTGCGCGTAATCTAGGCTGCAGGGTAACCCCAGTGTGCAGTTCTGGCAAAATTTGTCTAGCTGTCGATATTAATCTGTCGTGGCGAATGACCGCTGACGAATCGGCAAGCGATAGTCAATGTCGGCTTTAGGGCAGTCGATTCGAACCCTTGGAATTCCGCGATATCGTCGTAACCTGACGGTCGCGAATGCCCTTAGACAGTCATGCCAGTTTCATGGCCGTGAAATGCCAACTATGGCCTCACTTCATAAAAACAGATAGTCTTCGAGCTAACCCTTGAGCGTAAACCAAACCACGAGAGGCAAAATCCGACGACCTGAAGTAAGTGCGACGAGTTCGCTGCGTTATCTTGCCAATTCTGTAATTCCCTCCACGGAAAACTCGCTGATGGCGTGTAGCCCCTTCCTACTGCGCGGCCAGCTTCTTCCCGACCCGATATAAGAATTCGTGTTGCTCGTCCAGCGACTTAACGCGGATGTGCTCGTTCAGACCGTGGACGCCACTTCCTTCCACGCCGGTGAAGGCGCCCAGGCCGTAGGTCCAGATGCCCAGGTTGTTGAGGAAACGGCCGTCGGTAGTAGCCACCAGCATGGTGGGGATGACGGGAACGCCAGGCCACATATCGGTGACGGTACTCTCCACCGCCTGCAGCACGATGGGTGACA
>JANYFF010000218.1 GCA_025362825.1 Polaromonas sp.
GCAGTTTGCTGACAGCAGCGCACTGCGCGAAACCCTCTACAAAGCCTACACGACCCGCGCCAGCGACCAGGCACCGGCAGAATTCAGCCAGTTCGACAACAGCGCCGTGATGCGTGAAATTCTGGCATTACGGCAAGAGGAGTCGCAGCTTCTCGGGTATCAGAATTTTGGAGAAGTCTCGGTGGTGGCCAAGATGGCGAAATCTACGGACGAAGTTGTCAGCTTTTTGCGTGATCTGGCGCAACGTGCCCGCCCGTATGCCGAAAAAGATATTGCCGACCTGCGCGCCTTTGCGGCTGAAACCTTGAAGCAGACGGATCCCCAGCCTTGGGACTATGCCTACATCGGCGAAAAACTCAAGGAAGCGCGCTACGCCTTCAGCGAGCAGGAAGTCAAACAATATTTCACTGCGCCCAAGGTACTGGCCGGCCTTTTCAAGATTGTGGAAACACTGTTTGAAGTCACCATCCTGAAAGACAGCGCCCCTGTCTGGAAACCCGGCGTATTGTTCTACCGCATTGAACGCGCAGGCCAGCTGGTAGGCCAGTTTTACCTTGACCAGCCGGCCCGCACCGGCAAACGCGGCGGTGCCTGGATGGACGATGTGCGCGCCCGCTGGCTGCGCCCCGACACCGGCACCCTGCAGACACCGGTGGCGCACCTGGTCTGTAATTTTGCCGATGGCGTAGGCGGTAAGCCTGCCTTGCTGAGCCACGACGATGTCACCACGCTGTTCCACGAATTCGGTCATGGCCTGCACCACATGCTGACGCAGATCAATGAACACGACGTGTCGGGCATCAGCGGGGTCGAGTGGGATGCGGTCGAATTGCCCAGCCAGTTCATGGAAAACTTCTGCTGGGAATGGGACGTGCTCAAGCACATGACAGCCCACGTTGATACCGGCGAGCCTCTGCCGCGCGCCCTGTTTGACAAGATGCTTGCTGCCAAGAACTTCCAGAGCGGCATGCAGACCTTGCGCCAGGTCGAGTTCTCGCTGTTCGACATGCTGCTGCATACGGCGTTTGACCCGTCGGGCGATGTCATGACGCTGCTCAACGAAGTGCGCCAGGAAGTCGCCGTCATCAAGGCCCCGCCTTACAGCCGCACAGCGCATACATTCAGTCACATTTTTTCTGGCGGTTATGCAGCGGGCTACTACAGCTACAAATGGGCTGAAGTCCTGTCGGCCGATGCCTATGCGGCATTTGAAGAGGCGGCTGGACCTTCCACAGAGGGCAGCACGGTATCTGTAGAGACCGGCCGGAAGTACCGCCACGCCATCCTGGAAGCCGGTGGCAGCCGTCCGGCCATGGAATCTTTCAAGGCCTTTCGGGGCCGCGAGCCGTCGATTGATGCCCTGATGCGTCATCAAGGCATGGGCTGAGCGCGTTAAGCAGTCTGACGGCAAGCAACATCCTTCATTTAATTCAGCGACTGACAGGACATTCCATGACATCAACCGTTGTTAAATTTCTGGCCATCAGTGCACTGGGTCTGGCGTCCATTGCAACCAGCCCGGTACAGGCCCAGCAGGTCTACCGCATCATCGGCGCCGACGGCAAGATCACTTTTTCAGACAAGCCTCCAGTTTCCGAGGCTCAGGGCAAAGTCACATCGGGCGCGGGCGCGTCCGGTGGCGTCGCCAGCAGTTCGCTGCCATTCGAGCTGCGCCAGATCGCCTCGAAATACCCCGTCACGCTGTACACCAGCGACAACTGTGCACCCTGCGCATCGGCCAAATCCATGCTGGTCAGCCGCGGCGTTCCTTTCGCCGAAAAAACCGTCAAGTCAGGGGAGGATATTGAAGCCCTGCAACGCCTGAGCGGCGAAACCTCCTTGCCATTTGCGACCATTGGCAGCCAGCAGCTCAAGGGCTATTCAGATGCCGAATGGGGCCAATTCCTGAACGCTGCGGGCTATCCTGCGGCTTCGGTGCTCCCAGCCAGCTACCGCCAGCCGGCAGCCACACCGCTGGTTGCTGTTTCTATTGCACCAGCCACAGCTGCAACCAATGCAGCACCCGGACGTGCCGCAGCACCAACAGCACCAGCACCTAACGTCAGTAACCCGGCCGGCATCAAGTTCTGAGCCTGACCTGACGCTGTTCTAAAAAGCCAGCATCTTCACGCCGCCTGCCGTGCCCAGCAAACACACGCTGGCTTTCTGGAAGGCAAATACACCGACCGTCACCACACCCGGCCACTGGTTGACCTGGGACTCAAAACCCAGCGGGTCGGCAATTTTCAGCCCGGTCACATCAAGAATATGCTGACCGTTGTCGGTGACCAGCGGTGCCCCGGCTTTCATCCGCAACTGGGCGACACCGCCCATCGCTGCAAACTGGCGTGCAATGCGCTTGGCTGCCATAGGGATGACTTCAACCGGCACCGGGAAAGCACCCAGCGTTGTCACCAGCTTGGACTCATCGGCAATGCAGATGAACTGGCGTGATTGCGCCGCCACGATTTTCTCGCGCGTGAGCGCTGCGCCGCCGCCCTTGATCATGTTGCCGGCATGGTCTATTTCATCGGCCCCGTCGATATACACCGCCAGTTCGTCGACCTCAGTCGCATCAAACACCTTGATGCCCAGCGCACGGAGCCGTTCGGTGGAAGCCACCGAACTGGAGACCGCCCCCAGGATGTCGCCCTTCATGGTCGCCAGCGCATCAATGAACTTGTTGACGGTAGACCCTGTGCCCACGCCCACAATGCTGCCCGGCGTCACGTACTGGAGGGCGGCCTGGCCCACCAGCGTTTTCAGTTCATCCTGGGTCATCTCGGGTTTCATGGGTGCGCCTTGATCAAGTTGGGTTTTGCGACAATAGCCGCTGCTGAACAGAACAAATTATCCAATGTCCCTGCTGTCTTCTTCCGCTTATGCCCTCGCCCGCCCTTTTTTATTTGGGCTTGACGCAGAAACCGCCCACGAATTGACCATGGCCTCGCTGGCGCGCACCCAGGGCACACCGCTGTCATTGGCCTACTGCGGCGCCCGTGTAGACGACCCGGTCGAGCTGGCCGGCCTGAAGTTTCCCAACCGCGTGGGCATGGCTGCCGGGCTGGACAAAAACGCCCGTTGCATCGACGGGCTGGCCGCCATGGGCTTTGGTTTTGTCGAAGTCGGCACCGTGACGCCAAAGGCCCAGCCAGGCAATCCCAAGCCGCGCATGTTCCGCCTGCCGGAAGCCAACGCACTCATCAATCGCCTGGGTTTCAACAACGAAGGCCTGGACGCGTTTCTGGCCAATGTGCAGCAATCCCGCGTGCGCCGGCAAGGCGGCCAGCGAAACCGGCTGCTGCTGGGTCTGAACATCGGCAAGAACGCCGCCACGCCGATTGAAAACGCGGTCGACGATTACCTGCTCTGCCTGGACGGCGTCTATCCCCACGCCGACTATGTGACGGTCAATATCTCCAGCCCCAACACCAAAAACCTGCGCGCGCTGCAAACCGATGAAGCGCTTGATGCCCTGCTCGGCCAGATCGCCGTGCGCCGCGAGGCCCTGCACAAGACGCACGGCAAGCGTGTGCCGATTTTTGTCAAGATTGCGCCCGACCTGGATGAAGAACAGGTCGGCGTGATTGCAGCTACGCTCAAACGCCACGCCATGGACGGTGTCGTGGCCACCAACACAACGCTGGCACGCGAAGCCGTCAAAGGCATGCGGCATGCTGAAGAAACTGGCGGCCTGTGCGGCGCGCCGGTGCTGGAGGCCAGCAACCGGGTGATTGGCCAGTTGCGCGCAGCACTCGGCAAGGGCTTTCCCATCATTGGCGTGGGCGGCATCATGAGCGGTGCCGATGCAGTGTCCAAAATCAGGGCGGGCGCGGATGTCGTGCAGATTTACACGGGCCTGATCTACAAAGGCCCGGCTTTGGTCACCGAAGCCGCAAATTCCATAAAAAAGAGCCGCTAGCCAGCGTATTGCGGTCACCTCGAGCTATTTATTTGATAGCGAATTGCCGGCACCCCAAGGCTTGAGGGTTTTCACCGAAGGCTTGTAGAGCCTGTCGCCCAGATTGCACCGGGGCCTGACGGCGCGCCTTGCCTGCCGACTACCATGCAGGCAATTCCAATAAGGAGGCCCGCCTTGCCCACGACGACCATCCCCGCAGCCAATTCCTACGCCAGCCCCTATCCCAATCTGCTGGCACCGCTTGACCTCGGTTTCACCACGCTTAAAAACCGGGTGCTGATGGGCAGCATGCACACCGGGCTAGAGGATGGGCGCAAGCACTTCCCGGCGATGGCGGCCTACTTTGCCGAGCGGGCGCGCGGCGGCGTCGGCCTGATGGTGACAGGCGGCTTTGCGCCCAACATCGCCGGCTGGACCAAACCTTTCGCCGGCATGCTGGCCAGCTCGGGCGCAGCACGGCGCCACAAGCAGGTGACAGATGCCGTCCACCTGGAGGGCGGCAAGATTGCGCTGCAGATCCTGCACACCGGCCGCTATGGCTACCACCCGCTGTGCGTGGCGCCGTCGCGCATCCAGAGCCCGATTTCGCCCTTCACCCCGCGCGAGCTCAGCGCTGCCGGCATAGAGCGGCAGATCCGCGCTTTTATCCGCTGCGCATTGCTGGCACGCGATGCTGGCTATGACGGTGTCGAGATCATGGGCAGCGAAGGTTATTTCATCAACCAGTTCCTCGTCACCCACACCAATCAGCGCAGCGACGAATGGGGCGGCAACTACGCCAACCGCATACGCCTGGCGGTCGAAATTGTCCGCCGCACGCGCGAGACCGTTGGCCCCGACTTCATCCTGATTTACCGGCTGTCCATCATCGACCTGATCCCTGATGGCAGCAGTTGGCACGAAGTTGTGCTGCTGGCCAAGGCCGTCGAGGCCGCTGGCGCCACTCTCATCAACAGCGGCATCGGCTGGCACGAGGCCCGCGTGCCGACCATCGCCACGTCGGTACCGCGCGGCGCCTTTACCTGGGTGACGCAAAAGCTGCGTGCCGAATTGCGCGCCGCCGGCCTGACGATCCCGGTCATCACCAGCAACCGCCTGAACACGCCTGAAGTCGCCGAACAGGTGCTTAGCGATGTTGCGCCGACATGGTCAGCATGGCCCGACCCTTTTTGGCCGACCCGGAGTTTGTCAACAAGGCCGCGCAGGGCCGCAGCCAGGACATCAACACCTGCATCGCCTGCAACCAGGCCTGCCTGGACCACGCCTTTCAGGCCAAACTGGCCAGCTGCCTCGTCAACCCACGCGCCGGCCACGAGTTGGACCTCATCATCAACATCACCCCGGCCAAAAGGAGCATCGCCGTGGTCGGTGCCGGTCCGGCCGGCCTGGCCGCTGCCACCACCCTGGCGGCACGCGGCCACAGCGTTGATTTGTTCGATTCGGCAGCGCTCATAGGCGGACAGTTCAACCTGGCCAAACGCGTGCCGGGCAAGGAAGAGTTCAATGAAACCCTGCGTTACTTCGGCCAGCGCATCGTGCAGACCGGTGTCCGGCTGCACCTGAACACCCGCGTCGATGCCGCTGCGCTGTTGGCGCATTCGTTTGACGATGTGATCCTGGCAACCGGCGTCACGCCGCGCAACCCGCGCATCCCCGGCCAGGAGCACCCTGCCGTGCTCAGCTACATCGACGTACTTCTGGGCCGCCAGAGCGTGGGCCAGCGCGTGGCGCTGATAGGCGCAGGCGGCATCGGCTTTGATGTGGCCGAGTTTCTGGTCACGCCAGCGGGCCACTCCAGCACACTCGATTTGCCCGCCTGGC
>JANYFF010000120.1 GCA_025362825.1 Polaromonas sp.
CGCCGCCGCACTGGTGGATGCCATCAACAAGCACAACGAACGCGAGCCCGGCAAACGCGTACTGTTTTTAAATTACTCTGCAGTAGATCCCGCGCTAACCAATGAGAAATGCAGCTACTGGCATTTCAGGTTTGATGCACATGCCGACATGCGCATGGCTGCACTGATGGGTGTGCTGAAGGACGACAAGGCGCTCAAAAAGGTTTACCTGATTGGCCAGGACTACAGCTTTGGCCAGGCCGTGCTGCGCGAGGCACGAAAGCAAATCGCCGTGCAAAGGCCGGATGTGCAAGTCGTGGGCGACGAGCTGCATGCCTTGGGCCGCGTCAAGGACTTTGCGCCCTACGCCGTCAAGATCAAGGCCAGCGGCGCGCAGGCCGTGCTAACGGGCAATTGGGGCAATGACCTGACCCTGCTGATCAAGGCCGCGAAGGAAGTCGGGTACGAGGGCAAGTTCTACACGTTTTACGGCAATGCGCTGGGCGTGCCGGCTGCCCTGGGTGATGCGGGTGTCGACAAGGTGATTGCAGTCGCTGAATGGTTCCCGAACGCACCGGGCAAGCCTTCCGAAGCGTTCTACCGCTCATTTCGCGAACGCTTTCCCAAGCCGCAGGACGACTATGTGCACCTGCGCATGCAGTTGCTGATGGAGGCGCTGGCGCAAAGCATTGAAAAGGCCGGCTCCATCGAAGCCGGCGCGGTGGCTGCGCGTATGGAGCATGCCGTCGTCACGCTGGCCGGCCGGTCGGGCGCGATGCGTACGGCAGATCACCAGTTCCAGCAGCCGCTGCAGGTCGCATTGATGGGCAGGCAGGGCGCACCGGGAATCCCTTTTGATGTGGAAGGTTCGGGCTATGGTTTCAGGGTTATCAAGACGATTGCTGCCGCACGCGCTGAGCAGGCCAGCAGTTGCACGATGGTGCGACCTTAATGTGCATTGCTGTGGTTAACCAGAGAGCTACATGACATGAGACAGACTGTTTTAGACCTTGAAGAATCCATGATCCGCCAGGTTGCCAATGCCGGCATCGGGCGTAGCGATGTGCTGAAGTTCTGGTTTGGTGAAAGCGACGAGGTCACACCGGACTTTATTCGCGATGCAGCGATCTCCTCATTGCACCAAGGTGAAACCTTTTACGCCCACAACCTCGGTCTGCCCGAACTGCGCGAAGCCATTGCGGCCTATGCGGCGAGCCTGCGTGTTGAGGGCGCGTCACCCATAGGCGCTGACCGCATTGCCGTGACTTCGGGTGGCGTCAACGCCCTGATGCTGGCCGTCCAGGCGCTGGTCGACAGCGGCGACAAGGTGGTGGTCGTGACACCGGTCTGGCCCAACCTGACGGCCCAGCCGGCGATCATGGGCGGCGTGGTGCATTGCGTCAGCCTGCGGCCAGTTGGTGGTCAATGGCAGCTTGATTTGGCAGAACTACTGGGTGCCATCACGCCGGGCACAAAGCTGCTGATCATCAACTCGCCCAACAATCCGACGGGCTGGACGCTGACACGTGAAGAGCAGCAGGCCATCCTTGCGCACTGCAGGGGCACCGGCACCTGGATTCTGGCGGATGAGGTGTATGAGCGCCTGTATTACGAACCATCGCCCAAGGGCGCGGCGCCCAGTTTTCTGGACATCGCCTTGCCCGAAGACCGTTTGGTGGTGGCGCACAGCTTTTCAAAAAGCTTTCTCATGACAGGCTGGCGGCTGGGTTGGCTGGTGATGCCGCCGGCCATGACGCCGCACATGGGCAAGCTGGTCGAGTTCAACACTTCGTGCGCTCCGGTGTTTGTGCAGCGTGCCGCTCTGAGGGCCCTTGAGTGCACGGCCGACATCACCCCCCGCGTCGTGAGCCACCTCAAGGTCTGCAGGGATACCCTGGTGCCGCTGCTGCAGGCCATCCCCGGGGTGCAGGTCGCTGCGGCCGCGGGCGGGATGTATGCCTTCTTCAGGCTCGAAGACCAGCTTCGCTTTGGCGATTCGCTGGCAACTGCCAAACGCCTGGTCGCAGAGGCCGGGCTGGGCCTGGCGCCTGGCAACGCCTTCATGGTCAATCCCCGCCCTGAAGCGCAAGGCTGGCTGCGCTGGTGTTTTGCCAGCCAGGATCTGGGCAGGTTGGAGGAGGGGGCTCGCCGGCTCGAGCGTTGGCTTAAGCGCTAGCTTCTGGGCTATAATCCGAGGCTGTGCGCAATCTGGCGGTAATGTCCGGGTGCCACTACACGACGAAAGCGGTTTATTCAATTCCCATGTCGGGAACACTGCTTCGCTCGCAAGTAATTGCATCGGCACCCCGGTGCAGGAAAGAAACCATGATTGCAAAATCGATCAAGGCTGAAATCGTTCAGTCCAACGCACGTGCCGCCGGCGATACCGGTAGCCCTGAAGTTCAAGTTGCGCTGCTGACCGGCCGCATCAATGAACTGACCCCCCATTTCAAGGCCAACGCCAAAGACCACCACGGTCGTCGCGGTCTGCTGCGCATGGTTAGCCGTCGCCGCAAGCTGCTGGACTACCTGAAGTCCCGCGACGCTGGCCGTTACACCGCGCTGATCGCCAAACTCGGCCTGCGCAAGTAAGCTATAAAGCACATGAAAACGCCTGAGTTAGTTAACTGGCTCAGGCGTTTTTTACTTCAAATCATTCGGAATTGCGCCAAAACGGGTTCGCGCTGTGTCATTCCACAAAGCTTGCTGGATTAAAAACAGCTGTTTTCTGGAATGGCATCGTTCTCACTAGTCACAATTCCGGGCCTCTCGTACTGCCTAAAGTGCGTGAAATTAGTGGAGATAAAACATGAGTATTTTCAATAAAGTTACAAAAACCTTCCAGTGGGGCCAGCACAAGGTCACGATGGAAACCGGCGAAGTCGCACGCCAGTCCGGTGGCGCTGTGCTGCTGGATATGGACGGCACGGTGGTGTTGGCTACCGTAGTTGCAAAAACCGAAGCCAAGCCGGGCCAGGACTTCTTTCCACTGACCGTTGATTACCTTGAAAAAACCTATGCAGCTGGTCGCATCCCCGGCAGCTTCTTCAAGCGCGAAGGCCGCCCAAGCGAGTTCGAAACGCTGACATCACGCCTGATTGACCGCCCGATTCGCCCGCTGTTTCCTGAAGGCTTCTTCAACGAAGTGCAGGTTGTGATTCATGTGTTGTCACTGAACCCTGAAGTCGAAGGTGACATTCCGGCGCTGATCGCATCGAGCGCTGCGCTGGCGATTTCCGGCATTCCGTTCAACGGCCCGATTGGCGCGGCACGCGTGGCCTACATCGACGGCCAGTATGTGCTGAACCCTGGCAAGACCCAACTGAAAGATTCGAAGATGGATCTGGTTGTGGCCGGTACCGAAGCCGCTGTGCTGATGGTCGAGTCCGAAGCCCAGCAACTGTCTGAAGAAATCATGCTTGCTGCCATCGTGTTTGGCCACGAGCAGGGTAACATCGCCATCAACGCTATCCATGAGCTGGTGCGTGATGCCGGCAAACCAGTCTGGGACTGGAAAGCGCCAGCCAAGGATGAAGTGCTGATCGCCAAGGTGGGCCAGCTGGCCGCCGAAAAGCTGGCTGCCGCCTACCAGATCCGCGACAAGCAGGCCCGTACCCGCGCCACGCGCGAGGTCACCTCCTGGACCAAGGCCGGCCTCAAGGCTGAAGGCGTCGAGTTTGACGGCGTGGCCGTTGACGGCATGCTGTTCGACATTGAAGCCAAGATCGTCCGCAGCCAGATTTTGGCCGGTGAGCCGCGTATTGATGGCCGCGACACGCGCACCGTTCGCGCAATTGAGATTCGCAACAGCGTGCTGCCGCGCACCCACGGTTCTGCACTGTTCACACGCGGCGAAACCCAGGCGCTGGTCGTGACCACGCTGGGCACCGAGCGCGATGCACAGCGCATCGACGCACTCAGTGGTGACTACGAAGACCGCTTCATGCTGCACTACAACATGCCTCCGTTCGCCACTGGCGAAACCGGCCGCGTAGGTTCGCCAAAGCGCCGTGAAATCGGCCACGGCCGCCTTGCCAAGCGCGCGCTGATTGCCGTGCTGCCGACCAAAGAAGAATTCCCGTACACGATGCGTGTCGTGTCTGAAATTACCGAGTCCAACGGTTCATCTTCAATGGCTTCTGTCTGCGGCGGCTGCT
>JANYFF010000222.1 GCA_025362825.1 Polaromonas sp.
TCGCGCAGCACCAGCGGCCGCATGGCCAGCTCGCCATGACTGAAGAAGTTTTTCTGCCGCTCGACGATGGCGGTGCTGACGCGCAAGATGGTGTCAAAGCGCTGCTGGATGTTCTTGATGAACCAGCGGGCTTCCTGCAGGCGCTGCTGCAGCGCCTGGCCGTTCTGGCCCTTGTGCTGCTTGAGGGCGTTGGCGTAAATATCGTGCACGCGCAGGCGCGGCATGACGTCGCCATTGAGCGTGACCTTGAAGCCGCGCCCTGATTTGACAACGATGACGTCGGGCACGATGAGGTTGCGCTCGACATTGACAAAGCGCCGCCCGGGCTTCGGATCGAGCCGGCCGATCACGCCTATCGCCACCTTGATCACCGCGTCCGGAAAACCGCATAACTGCGACAACCGCTTCACATCACGCTTGGCCAGCAATTCCATCGGCTGTTTGCACATCGCCATGGCGGCGCGCGTCTCTTCGCAATCCCTGCAGTCGAGCAACTGCAGCCCCAGGCATTCGGCCAGGTTGCGTGCGCCGACACCAGCCGGCTCCATGTGGTGCAGCAGCTTGAGCGCCATGGCAAAGTGCTGCTCCAGCTCCTCGACCTGTGCGATGTCGTCGCCCGCCAGACTGGCTGCCAGCGAAGCCAGGCTCTCGTCGAGGTAGCCGTCGTCGTTGAGTGATTCGATCAAAAAGTGCAAGGCTTCGCGGTCCACTTCGGACAGCCGCAGGCTGAGCGCCTGCCGGTGCAGATAGTCCTGCAGCGACTGGTGGCTGCCTGCGAGATCGGACGCGTCGACATCGCTGTCATCGGCATTGTTTTTTCGCGCCGGCGCATCGCCACCCCATTCGCTGTCGTCAGGGGAGGATTCGACACTGCCGTCGCCCTCCCAGCTGTCTTCAAGCTTGGCTTCCGAGCTTATTTCAGGCGTCGTTTCGGAGTCATTCTGGCTCGCAGCCCCCGTCTCATATGTGGGTGCAGCTATCGAATCACTAGCAGACTCGAACTCCTGGTTGTCCTGGCTGACCGGCGTATTGACATGGTCGAGCCCGAATTCTTCACGCGGCGCTGCATCCTCCGTCACTTCAAGAAACGGATTTTCGTCAAGCATCTGCTCGACTTCCTGGCTCAGCTCCAGCGTTGACAGTTGCAGCAGCCGGATTGACTGCTGAAGCTGGGGCGTCAGCGCAAGATGCTGCGAAACCCGTAAAGAGAGACCTTGCTTCATAACGAGTGCAGACAAACGCGCAAACGCGATAGCGTGCTTTTGCCAGCGTGGGCCGCGGAACCGGTTTTACCGGGCCGCAGGCGCAGCCACCTGAGGGGGGTTGGGGCTACACGAAGTGAGCGACGGCGGGGGGGAGCCATTACATACGAAAGTGTTCGCCGAGGTACACACGGCGTACATCAGCGTTGTTGACGATTTCGGACGGCGTGCCTTTGGCCAGCACATGCCCGTCACTGATGATGTAGGCGTGGTCACAAATGCCGAGCGTTTCGCGCACGTTGTGGTCGGTGATCAGCACGCCGATACCGCGCGCCTTCAAAAATCCGATGATGCGCTGGATCTCGATCACGGCGATCGGGTCAATGCCCGCGAAAGGCTCGTCCAGCAGAATAAAGCGCGGCTGGGTCGCCAGCGCCCGTGCGATTTCCACCCGGCGGCGTTCGCCGCCCGACAGCGCCAGCGCCGGGGAGTCGCGAAGATGGTCCACCCGGAGATCCTTGAGCAGCGCATCCAGGCGCTCAGCAATGGCCGCCTTGCCCAGTGGCCTGCCGTCGGCGTCGTGCTGCAGTTCGAGCACGGCGCGGACGTTTTCCTCGACATTTAACTTGCGAAAAATCGAGGCTTCCTGCGGCAGATAGCTTAGGCCCAGGCGTGCGCGCTGGTGAATCGGCATGTGCTCCACCGAATCACCGTCGATGCTGATTTCGCCGGCATCGGCGCGGACCAGCCCGACGATCATGTAGAACGATGTGGTTTTGCCGGCACCGTTAGGGCCGAGCAGTCCGACCACCTCGCCGCTTTCGACGGCCAGCGAAACGTCCTGGACCACCTTGCGGCTGCCATAAGATTTTTGCAGCCCGGTGGCTACCAGGCGGCTGGTTGAAGCAGAAGTTGCTGATGAAGCCGGTGCGTCCGGTTTCGAGACGATCTTTTCTGCCACGTTTGTGATGTTTGCGTTTGGCGTACCCGAATCCATGCTGTCTTAATTCCTGCCGGTGCCAAGGGTGCCGCTTGGGCGCAATACAGGCAGCGCACCTGTCGCTGGGAGCGTCGTTCCGCCGGCTGCGGACGCTGTGTTACGCGGTGACAACAATGCCCGGACGCGCCCGGTCGGGTTGCCGGCAGACTGGTTTTGCGTGCCGCCGTCCACGGTAAACACGTCGGTGGTGTTGTCGTAATTGATCTGGGCCCCTGTGGATTCATCGGCAAGGGTGGCGCCCTTGTAACGCCTCAAAACCGCACGGCGTATGAATTTGACAACGTCGGCGCGGCTGTCGTATTCAATGCGCTCAGCCTCGCCTTCAATAAACTCGTCCAGCAAATCGCGTTTTTTTCGGTAAAAAGCCAGCTTTCCGGGCGCGACGGTGACGATTGCCCGCTGGTAACCCTCGGCATCCTGCTGCACGTCCACCTTGTCCCCACGGATGATGGTGGTGCCCTTGGTGATGACCACATTGCCGGTGAAAACGCTGGTTTGCTTCAGGTCGTCATAACGCAGCGCATCGGCTTCAGCGTTCATGGGCTTGTCACGGTCGGCATTTTCAGCCGCTGCCGGCTGCACGACCAGTGCAGCCAGTGCCGCAACAGCTATCAATAGGGAAGTCGGGTATTTCATAAAGGCACGAATCTTGCTGCTAGGATGTTGATTGATTGTAGCCACGCAAGTCGGCTGCTGACCGTTTCGCTAGCAGCGGATGCGGCTTTACACGCAAAAAACCCGCTCAATCAAGGCGGGTTTCGTGAAAAACGCAGCAAGGCTGCTGTTTATTTGGCTACTTGCCTTTTCGCGCCAACCCAACCAGGTAATCTGTTACCAGCAACGCCCGTTCCATGGTCTGAGCCACAGAACCAGACGTGAAGTAACGCCCGGCCACGCCCAGCGCCGGCACACCGTCCACCTTGTAGGCATCCTGCAACAGCGTCGCCTTGCGGGTTTTGGTTGCTATGGGGAAGGAGTTGTAGGCCTCAACGAATTTGGCTTTGTTGATGCCCTGCTTTTCAGCCCACGCTGCGACCTGGTCGGCAGTCGTCAGCGACTGCTTTTCAACGTGGATGGCGTAGAACACCTTCTTGTGCAGCTCGTCGACCTTGCCCATGCTTTCCAGCACGTAAAAAAGCCGTTGCTGGGGTTCGAAATCAGGTCTGAAAGACACCGGCACGCGCCGCACGTAAACATCCTTGGGCAGCTTTTTGATCCACCCTTCGAGCTGCGGTTCAAAGTGGTTGCAATGCGGGCAGCTGTACCAGAAGAATTCAACGACCTCGATTTTCCCGGCCGGCGCTTCCGTGCCCGCAATTTTGTCCAGCAGCAGGTAGTCGGTACCCTCCTGAAAGGATTTGGCCTGGGCTTGCGCCGCAGGGGAAAGCGCCATCGTGCCGCCGAGTGTGGCCGCAGCTACCGTCGCAGCTGATAGTGAAAACTCACGTCGTTGCATTCATTTTTCTCCTGAATATTCCAAAAAACTTATTACTAGACAGAGGTTGAACACCCGGGCCTGAAAAAGTTCAGCGCTGGACTCGGACCAAAGCGGTTTCAATAGCGTTGCCATCGAGTTTTTCCTTGGCCTTGTCGGCTTCATCTTTTTTATCGAAGGGGCCTAGCCGCACGCGGTACACCGTCCTGCCGGACTGCTCACGTTCGGAAACCTTGGCCTGAAAACCCATCAGCAACAGCTTGGCGCGCTGCTGTTCGGCATCTTCAGGCGTACGAAAAGCACCCGCCTGGATGAAATAACTGAACGGATCGGTACCCGACGATGCCGTCGCGTCGGGTTTGCTTTCAGACCTGCTCTCGGATTTGGCCTTTGCAAGGTCGCCCAGTGGATCAGCCGAAAGCTTGGGTTTGGCGGCTACCGCTGCGGACGCCGACGCAGGCAATTCACGTGTCAGGGGGGTGCTCACTACAGGCGGCGCGGCCGCGGCAGTGCCCAGGGTGCCGGACGCGGCAGCAGCGGCTGGGCGGCCGGGGTTTTTGCCAGCGAGAGGCGCATTCGGGTCCCAGTCCTTGTTTTTCCTGGCTTCTGCAGCGTCGTTTTCGGCGCTGTGGGATTGGCCCTTGTTCAAAAACGGTACCGGCACCTTGGTCACGTAGACCGCAACAGCCAGCGCAGCGCCCAGGCCAAGCAGGGCACCCAGGATCAGACCCAGCAGGGTGCCGCCGCGCTGCTGTCTGGCAAAGTGTGTATTCATCGCTCGCTCATTCACCATTTTGTTGTCCGGGTGCTTCGTCTTGGTAATCTGTTCACATCTTGCGGGGAGCGCTGACGCCCAGCACCGCGAGGCCATTGTGCAACACCTGCGCAGTGGCTGCGACCAGTGCCAGCCGGGCGAGTTTGACAACTGCATCATCCACCAGAATGCGCTCGGCATCGTAGTAGCTGTGGTAGCAGGCGGCCAGCTCGCGCAGGTAGAAAGCCACATCATGCGGGGCAAATCCGGTAGCGGCATTGGCCAGCATGTCGGGGTATTTGGCCAGCAGCAGCATCAGGGACTGAGCCTGCGGGCTGTCCAGCGGCGACAGGTCAACCGCCTTGAGCTCTAACGCTTCACCGCCCCATGCCGCGAGCACCGAGCAGATGCGTGCATGCGCGTACTGCACGTAGTACACCGGATTTTCGTTGTTCTTTGCAAGTGCCAGGTCAATGTCGAAGATGTATTCGGTGTCGGGCTTGCGGCTCAGCAGAAAGAAGCGCACGGCATCGGCACTGGTCCATTCAATCAGGTCGCGCAGCGTGACATAGCTGCCGGCGCGCTTTGAAATCTTGACCTCTTCGCCGTTACGCATCACGCGCACCATGGTGTGCAGCACATAGTCGGGATACCCCTGCGGCACACCTTCGTTGGCAGCCTGCAGGCCGGCGCGCACGCGGGCGATGGTGCCGTGGTGGTCCATGCCCTGGATGTTGATGGCGCGGCCGTAGCCCCGCTCCCACTTGGCGAGGTGGTAGGCGACGTCAGGTACAAAGTACGTGTAAGTGCCGTCGCTTTTTTTCATCACGCGGTTTTTGTCGTCGCCGTAGTCGGTTGACTTCAGCCACAGCGCGCCGTTCTCCTCATAGGTCTTGCCGGCAGCGATCAGTTTGGCTACCGTGGCCTCAACCCGGCCCGAGGTGTAGAGGCTCGACTCCAGGTAGTAGTTGTCAAAGCGAACCGAGAAAGCCTTGAGGTCCAGGTCCTGCTCATGGCGCAGATAGGCCACCGCAAACTGGCGAATCGAGTCGATGTCCTGAATGTCTCCTGAAGCGGTGAACTCTCTGTCGTCCGACTTCACAGTTTTCTTGGCGAGGAAATCGTCGGCAATGTCCAGGATGTAATCACCGTTATAGGCGTTTTCAGGCCAGCCCTGGTCGCCGGGGTTGAGACCTTGGGCGCGCGCCAGGGTACTCATGGCCAGCGTGTGGATCTGCACACCCGCGTCGTTGTAATAAAACTCGCGGTAAACCTGCACGCCTTGCGTCACAAACAGGTTGCAGATGGCGTCGCCCAGCGCCGCCTGACGACCATGCCCGACATGCAGTGGCCCGGTCGGGTTGGCTGAAACAAATTCGACCACCATGCGTTTGCCAACTGCCCCGGCCTTGACGCCGTATTGCGCACCTGCGTGCAAAACTTCACGCACCGTCTCCTGTTTTGCAACAGGCTTGAGTTTGATGTTGATAAAACCCGGGCCGGCAATTTCGATGGCATCAACCCATTTTTCGTAAACCGGATTGACCAGCAAAAGGGACTTCAGGGCTTCTGCCACCTGGCGCGGGTTCTGCTTGAGCCCCTTGGCCAGTTGCATGGCGGCTGTACAGGCGAAATCACCGTGCGCCGCTACCTTGGGGGATTCAAAAGCGGCCTTGTCGCCGGCACCCGGAGAAAGCTGGTTCAGGGCGTCGGCAAGAGCGGACAGCAGGTCATTTTTTATCGAGAGCATGAGCTGATTTTACGTTTAAGCACATTGGGTGCAGGTCATCCACCTTGTGAGAGGTGACGTTATATGTTGGAATTCCCCTTGGAACTCACCCAAACCCTTACCGACCCACTCTTTTGGAGCCACTCATGAAAAAGCTGTTATCCCTGATCGCCGTCTGTTTTGCCTTCTCGATGACCATTGCACCTGTGGCCCATGCCGCGGACGCCAAGGCCGATTGCGCCGCCAAGTCGGCTGAAAAGAAGCTGGCCGGCGCTGCCAAGTCCAGTTTCGAGAAAAAATGCGTCGCGGATGCCGGCGGTGCAGCTGCAAGCCCTGCCGCCGCCTGCGCTGCCCAGTCCGCAGAGAAAAAACTCGCTGGCGCTGCCAAGTCCAGTTTTGAGAAAAAATGTGTCGCTGACGCCGGCGGCTCTGCTACGCCAAGCCCTGCAGCTGCCTGCGCCGCGCAATCCGCCGAGAAAAAACTCGCCGGCGCTGCCAAGTCCAGCTTTGAAAAGAAATGCGTTGCTGACGCAGCTGGTAGCGACAAGCCTGCGGCCAAAGCCGAAGCAAAAGCCGAAGCAAAGGCTGATGCAAAACCTGCAGCTAAAGCCGACGCCAAGAAGTAATTGACGCCGGCGTTGCCGGCAGACCTTACCCAGCCCGTTCGCACATTGCGGCCGGGCTTTTTTATTGCGGTCCGGATTGCCAGAAATCCAGATGCCCGTAGCTGTGCTTTAAAAAATCAATCCAGAGCCGCACCCGCAGCGGCAAATGCTTGCGTTGGGGGAACACGGCATAAATGCCGTTGGGTGGTGCGGCAAAGTCTTCCAGAACTGCGACTAGGCGACCGGCGGCGATTTCATTTTCGACCTCCCAAATGCTGCGCCAGGCAATGCCGTAACCCGCCAGGCACCAGTCATGCAGCACTTGGCCATCCGTGCAGTCCAGTGGACCGCGCGGCCGCAGATAAACCACTTCATCGCCCACCTTGAACGACCAGCCGCGAGTTTGCGAAGCCTCGCTGGACAGGGTCAGGCAATCGAATTTCGGCAACTCACCGGGGTGCAGCGGCGTGCCGTGCGTCTTCAGGTAGCGCGGAGTGGCCACGCACAGGCGACGGTTATCGGCCATGCGCACGCTGACCAGCGAGGAATCCGGCAGATCACCGACCCGCACGGCGCAGTCAAACCCTTCTCCCGCCAGATCCACCACGCGGTCGCTCAGGTTCAGTGAAATCGTGACATCGGCGTGCTGCTCGCGGAATTTCGTCACCAGCGGCGCGACATGGCGGCGCCCAAAGCCGGCAGGCGCCGTGATGCGCAGGTGGCCGCTGGCCTTGACGCCGCCTGCAGAAACACTGGCCTCGGCGTTGGCCAGGTCGGCCAGCAAGCGCTGGCAATCTTCAAGAAAGGCGCTGCCTTCATGCGTCAGCGTGATGCGCCGCGTCGTGCGCACCAACAGCTTCACGCCCAGCCGCTCTTCGAGCCCATCCAGCCGCCGCCCCATGATGGCTGGTGCCACGCCTTCGGCCTTGGCTGCCGCAGTCAGGCTCCCGCGCGCCACGACAGCGACAAAGGATTCGAGCTGCTTGAGTTTGTCCATTGGCAGAATTATGCGGGGCTACCCTGCCGCGGTCTTCAATACGCCAGTGTGGCCAGCGAGCGCAAGACTTCGGGCGTCGCCACCGGCAGGCCGAAAAATCCCAGATACACCGGGATTTGCTCAAACAGCATGTCCGAGCCGACCTGCACCGCACAACCGCGCGCTTTTGCGGCGTTGAGAAAGGCCGTCATTTCGGTCTTCATGACGACCTCACCGACAAAGGTGCTGGCCGCTATGCGGGAGACGTCCATCGGCATGGGATCGCCCTCGTTCATACCCATGGGCGTCGCAT
>JANYFF010000141.1 GCA_025362825.1 Polaromonas sp.
TACGAACGCAGTGCCGCGCACATCTGTGATGCTGTGCACCGGTTCGCGTGCGGCCAGGCGATGCGCGATCTCGACGATGGCGCGCTCGGCATTGCCGTACAGCAGCAAATCGCATTTGGCATCGACCACCACAGAGCGGCGCACCTTGTCTGACCAGTAGTCGTAATGCGCGATGCGGCGCAGCGAACCTTCAATGCCGCCCAGGATGATGGGCACGTCCTTGTAGGATTCGCGGCAGCGCTGCGAATACACCAGCGCAGCGCGGTCGGGCCGCTTGCCGCCTATGTCGCCGGGCGTGTAGGCGTCGTCGCTGCGGATCTTGTGGTCAGCCGTGTAGCGGTTGATCATCGAATCCATGTTGCCGGCCGTCACGCCCCAGAACAGGTTGGGCTTGCCGAGCACCTTGAAGGGCTCGGCGCTCTGCCATTCAGGCTGGGCAATGATGCCGACGCGAAAGCCCTGCGCCTCCAGCATGCGGCCTATGACAGCCATGCCAAAACTGGGGTGGTCCACATAGGCGTCGCCGGTGACGATGATGACGTCGCAGCTGTCCCAGCCAAGAGCGTCCATCTCCGCCCGCGTGGTTGGAAAAAATTTGGCCGTGCCAAAGCGCGCTGCCCAGTACTTGCGGTAGCTGGTCAGAGGCTTGGCGGCACGCGCGAAGAAGGAGACGTCGATGGGAGCGTTCATGGGTATTTGGTTAACCCTCCATTGTAAGGTTTACCCCATGTTTTGCCTCATTAATTGGCAGTTAAGCCCTACGAGATGCCCGGCGACGCTGCATACCGTGTTTTGCACGTGCTGAGCCCCCAAAGAGCAACACGGGACGGTGATTCGGTCTTATTTATGATCAAAATTGCTGCCAGCCCCCGTAATATGGACCTGTACAGCTATTAAATAAATAGCAGGTACGGATTAAGTGCGCGCTGGCAGCACCTGCCCCTGGCAATCACCAAAGCCTATGCGCCTGAAGCCGTCCTGCACGCAATGTGCCCGCAACGTCACCGAATCACCATCCTCCAGAAAGGTGCGGGTTTCGCCATTGGCCAGACTCAAAGGTTTTTTGCCGCCGGAGCTGAGCTCCAGCAGCGAGCCGGCCTGCTCAGGATGGGAGCCCGACTGCGTGCCCGAGCCCAACAAATCGCCCGGCTGGAGGTTGCAGCCGTTGACAGTGTGGTGGGTGATCATTTGTGCCACCGTCCAGTAGGCGTCGCGGAAATTGGACTGCGACAGCCGTTGCGGCCCCTGCCCCGCGTCGCGCATGGCCTGGGTCTGCAGCCAGACCTCCAGCTTCACGTCAAAGCCGCCCTGCGCCCGGTTGCCCGGCGAATCAAGGTAGGGCAAGGGCTGCGGGTCGCCTTCAGCACGTGTAAATGGGGTGCGAAACGGCGCCAGGGCTTCCATCGTCACCATCCAGGGTGAAACCGTGCTGGCAAAGTTTTTGGCCAGGAATGGCCCAAGCGGCTGGTATTCCCAGGCCTGCACATCTCGCGCCGACCAGTCATTGAGCAGCACCATGCCGAATGCGTGCGACGCCGCCTGGTCAAGCCCGACGGATTCGCCCAACGCATTGCCTGCACCCATGAAAATGCCCAGCTCCAGTTCATAGTCCAGCCGATGGCTGGGTCTGAGTGACGGCACCGACTCGTTGGGGCCTTTGGTCTGGCCCAGCGGGCGGTGAAAAGCCTGGCCGCTGACGCCAATCGACGAAGCCCTGCCGTGATAGCCAATCGGCACCCATTTGTAATTCGGCAGCAGCGGCTCATCTGGCCTGAACAGTTTGCCGACGGTCGTGGCGTGATGGATGCCGGTGTAGAAGTCGGTGTAGTCGCCGATTCGGCACGGCACGGCCATTTCAATCGCCGACTGAGCCAACAAAGCGCCCTGCCATTCGGCCTGTTTAGGGCTGCCTTCACGCAGGCCTTCGGAAATCGCCCCGCGCAGCTTCTGGCGTGCGCCGGCGCTAATCGCCATCAGCTCGTTCATGTCGCTGGTGGCAATCAGGCCCACAGCCTTGAGGTCAAGCGCCTGGTCACCGATGGCGACACCTATGCGAAAGGCTTCAGCACTGCCAGCCGGCCTGAAACGCCCAAACGGCAGGTTCTGGATCGGGAAATCGGTGCTGTCTGCGTTGGCACTGGCGAGCCAGCTGCGCAGCGCCGCATCATGCGTGGCGTTGATCGAATCGGTGAGGGGTTTTGTGGCCATGTTTGTCTCTTGTTGAATGCGTAAAAAACCGCTGCATCGGGGTTTGTTCAAGGCTTGAACTGGTCCTTGAGACCGGTCCAGCAATCCGAATAACTGGTGTCCAGCGCGCCGCCATCCATGGCAAACGCGGTGGGTATAAACCGGTAGCGGCTTTCAAGCATGAAGGCCAGCGTGTTGTCGAGCTTGTGCGGAGCCAGCTCGGCCGTGCTGGCTTTTTCAAAAGCGTCAGCGTCCGGGCCGTGCGGCACCATGCAGTTGTGCAGCGACGCGCCGCCGGGCTTGAAGCCTTCAGGTTTGGCATCGTACTGGCCGTACACCAGGCCCATGAACTCGCTCATCAGGTTGCGGTGGTACCAGGGCGGGCGAAAGGTGTTTTCGGCAACCAGCCAGCGCGGCGGGAAGATCACGAAGTCACAGTTGGCGGTGCCCGGCGTACCAGAAGGCGAGGTCAGCACGGTAAAAATGGAAGGGTCTGGATGGTCGTAGCTGATCGAGCCTATCGTCATGAAATTGGCCGTGTCGTATTTGTAGGGCACCAGGTTGCCATGCCACGCCACCACATTGAACGGGCTGCACAGCTGCGGCGCAGACCACAAGCTGCCGCCATATTTTTTGATGACTTCAAAACCGCCGGCTGGAGTCGCTTCCTGGTCGAAGGCCGCGACAGGCGCCAGAAAATCACGCGCATTCGCCAGGCCGTTGGAGCCGATGGGCCCGAGCTCGGGCAGGCGAAAGTGCGCGCCGTAATTCTCGCAGACATAACCGCGCGAAGCGCCGTCAGGCAGCGCCACACTGAAAGCCATGCCGCGCGGCACGATGGCTACTTCACCGGGCTTCACATCCAGAATGCCGAGTTCGGTCGTCACCACAATGCGGCCCTGCTGCGGTATCAGCAGCATCTCGCCGTCAGCATTGACCAGCACTCGCCGGGACATCGTACGACTTGCGACGTACACATGCGCGGCCAGACCGGTCTGGCTGTCAGCATCGCCGTTGGCAACGAGCGTGCGCATGCCGTCCACAAAATCCAGCGGCGTATCAGGAATCTCGAACGGCTGCCAGCGCTGGGGATTGGGCGGCACGACCTTGCCGCCGGCCGCGCCTGTCGTCCACAGGGGCTGCGCATAAGCCCGGTAGGCGCCAGCCATTACCGAAGGCTGGCACCGATACAGCCAGGTACGCAAGTTGTCTGCCCGCGGCGCAGTAAATGCCGTGCCCGAGATCAATTCGGTGTACAGCTCGTGAGGCGCACGTTGGGGGCTGTTGCGGCCCTGGGGCAATGCGCCCGGTACAGCTTCACTGGCAAACTCATTGCCAAAGCCGGACTGGTAACGCAGACTGGAAGTGCTCATCATGTTTTCCCGGAAAGAAGGGTTTCACTGTCAGCGTCCAGCATTTCCATGCTGGAGCGTGCCTTATGAATCAGCCTGTCAAAAAGCTCGCTGAGCTGGGCCTGCTCGGCCTTACCCAGCACGCCGAAAATGTCCTTGTTGCGCCGGCCAACGACATCCATTGCCCGCTGCCACGCGGCCGTCCCTGCAGGCGTGAGGGTCAGCACAACGCCCCTGCGGTCGGTGGCGCTGGCAGACTTGAGTACAAGCCCCTGGTCCACCAGGGACTGCGCTGCGCGGCTGGCCTGGCCTTTGTCGAGATTGGCTTTTTTGGCCAGGTCGTTCACCGACAGCGGCGCAAACGAACCGACCGCCGTCAGGCAGCGCGCATCACTCATCGAAAGCCCTGCCCGCGTGACATAGGCACGCTGGCTTTCAATGTCGGTCAGCTTGTGCAGCAAATGCAGGCGGTAGGTCAATGTCCTGTCGAGCTTGATCATGCCGGCCCCTCAATCAGTCTTGACAGTCTTAATCGAGCTTGATTCCGCTGGTGCGGATAACCTCGGCCCATTTTTTTCGCTCTGCGCTTGCATAGGTGGCCATTTGTGCAGGCGTACTCGGTGTCGGCTCCAGTCCCAGCACCTGGAAACGGGCCTTGACCGGGGTTGAATTCAATGCGTCTACCAATGCCTTGTTGAGCTTGGCGATCACGTCTTCAGGCGTACCAGCCGGTGCAACCAGGCCCTGCCACGCGTAGGCTTCAAATCCCTTCATGCCCTGCTCATCCAGCGTCGGGATGGTTTCAAAATTCTTCACGCGTTTCGGGCTGGCGACACCGATGGCGCGCAGGCGCCCAGAGTTGATAAAGCCCATGCCGCTGGCGGTATCGACAAACATAAAGGGCAGTTGACCACCGGCCACGTCCTGCACCGCCGGTGCGGCGCCACGGTAGGGAACATGCACCAGGTTCAGGCCGCTCTTGCCGCGAAACAGTTCTGTCGCCAGGTGGTGTGGACTGCCGGCGCCGGGGGTTGCGTAGCTCACGCCAGCTTTTTGTGTTTTGGCCCAGGCCATGAACTCGGCAAGGTTCTTCACCGGAATCGCCGGATTGACGACCAGGATCATCGGGAAACGCGCCAGCAGGCCGATTGGCGTCAGGTCTTTTTCAGCGCTGTAGCTGAGCTTGGTGTAAAGCGCTGGATTCGCTCCTAGCGTGGCGGTATCGCCTGTCAGTATCGTGTAGCCATCGGCTTTGGCATGGGCAACATAGTCGGCGCCAATGTTGGTTGCCGCGCCGGGCTTGTTGTTGATGATGATGGGTTGCCCGAGCAGCTTTCCCATGGCATCGGTCAGCGAACGCGCAACCACGTCGGAGCCACCGCCAGCAGGATAAGGCACCACCCACTCAATCGGCCGGGTCGGGTAACCCTGCGCCGAGGCCACGGTAGCCGCAAGGGCCAGGGGCGCAAGCAGCACCAGGGAACGGGTAAAAGCCAGGGAAGTACGCAAAGTTTTCATGGTGTCTCCAGGAGAAATGACAAACAGACAGTGAGGATTTATTAAACAGCAAGCTCAGGTGGCGGCCAGGCGTTCAGCCTGGGCGATCAGCGCCAGCGCTACGACGCAATTGTCCTGGCGGCTGAGCAGCGCCAATGCAAGTGTCGCAAGAAACAGCGGTACCCGGGCCTCGCCCACGCGCGCCGTCGCTTCGGCCAGCGCCGTGTAGGTCTGGTCGAGTTGATGTGCTGCGGCTGGAGGAGTTGCCGGGACAACGGAAATGGTGGCGGAGGTTGTCAGTGTCATGCTGCGCCTTTGGTGGCAGCGAGCAGGCTGCGCAAGTTTTCCATTTGAAAAGGCTTCAAGGCACTAGCGATATCGCCGGCCCGCGCTGCCATCCAGCAGCCCATCAGGTAGCCGTCAGGCCGCACCAGAAAGGCCGAGCCATCCATTGCGCCATAACGGGTGCGTGCCTGTCCGGTCTGATCGATCAGCATATGCGCATCAGGTTGACCTTGAATGGCAATGCAAATGACTTTCACACCAGGCGTCTCAAGTGCAGCCAGTTCGGCTGGCAACACTGCATCCCGCGAGAAATAAAGCACCACAAAGCCATTGCCAAAACACGATGTAAGGTGCGCAGGACCAGAGCCGGACAGCAGCAAGGCTTCCGGTGCCGGCATGCCTGCACGGACGGTGCATCCTGCATCGCCTGGCAGTGTAGACAGATTAAGCGGTGAGCTCACATATTCAACCGGCGTTGACTGCCGCGGATTGAGCAAGGCGCTGATAACGGCGTCTTCGGTGGACAGGCGCAGCGCTGCCTCGCGCAACAACTTGAAGCCGTCATTCGGCGGCGCCATGAACTCCGTGCTTTTGGCGCCGTAAACAAGGTTTTCACGGGTGGCCTGCACACGTTCGACACAATAGCTGTCGAGCAGTGAATCCGCGGCCCGGCCCTGCTGCACCCATGCCAGTTTCCAGGCCAGGTTGGCAGCATCATCAAGGCCGGAGTTGAGTCCCCGAACCCCAAAAATAGGCACCAGGTGCGCGGCATCACCCGCAAACAGCACACGGCCATGGCGGTAGCTGGGCAGGGTCAGGCATTTGGCGTTGTAAATCGATATCCACAGTGGCTGCCACGGCTCGTCTTCACCCATCATGGACAGATGGCTCTGCACGCGCGGCAGGACGTTTTCAGCCTTGACGGCCTCAAGCGCATCCTCGTCATCGCCTATCTGGTAATCGATGCGCCAGACGTCATCTGGCTGGCGGTGCATCAGGATGGTGGAGCCCGGGTTTGAAGGCGGGTCAAACCAGGCCAGGCGCTCGACGGCGCGACGGGTTTTCTGGACGACGTCAACAATCACATAGCGACCTTCATACTGCATGCCTTCCAACTGCAGGCCCAACTGCTCGCGCACCGTGCTGCGACCGCCATCACAGGCGACCAGCCAGTCGGCTTGCACGGTGTGCCTGCCATCTGCCGATTCAATGTCAACTTCTGTGCCATCTGCTTGCGTGCGTACTGCCGTGACTTTCGAAGACCAGCGTACATCTACAAGATCGCCCTGCGCCACCGCAGCCTTGTGGGCGAATTCTTCTGCGTAAAACTGCTGGATGTTGACCATTGGCGCAAATCGCTGGCTGGGCTCGCTGGGCATCTCGAAATGCAACACCTCACGGTCCCTGAAATAGCTCCGCCCACCTGTCCAGGCCAGGCCTTTTTCAATCAAGGGTTTGTCTGCTCCTACCCAGGCCAGTATTTCCTGCGAACGGCGCGACATGCAAATCGCCCTGCTGCCGGCGCAATAACCGTCATCGGCTTCAATCACCAGGCTGGCAATGCCGTGGTGCGCCAGCAGGGCCGCAAGGGTCATGCCGACCGGGCCTCCGCCGGCGATCAGTACCGGGACGCGTTTCGGCCAGTAAGGGGATTTGGTAGTCAATGTATTTTCCAGATCTGAAAATGGTTGCGGATACAACTATAAATTCAAATAGTTGCGCACGCAACCACTTTCACCAAGGGTTTTCCCGTATCAATCTCACCCTGACGTAGCGTTTTACGACGAGAATTGAAACCGCCCCGCTATCTTCTTGCCCTATCCTCTAGCCATGTACGCCACTTTTTTCGGCCTCACGCAGGACCCTTTTTCCATAGCGCCCGATCCGCACTACCTTTTCATGAGCGAAAGGCACCGGGAAGCGCTTGCCCACCTGCTCTACGGCCTCAAGGGCGGCGGCGGCTTTGTGCTGCTCAGTGGAGAAATCGGCACCGGCAAAACCACGGTATGCCGCTGCTTTCTTGAGCAGATTCCGGCCGACTGCAATGTGGCTTACATCTTTAACCCAAAGCTCACTACCAGCGAACTGCTGCATTCGATCTGCGATGAGTTTCATGTGGCCCTGCCGCCTGGCGCCACAACAGCCAAGGAGCTGATCGATCCGCTCAACGGCTTTTTGCTGGCGACGCATGCTGCGGGCCAGAACAATGTGCTCATCATCGACGAGGCACAAAACCTGTCGGCTGATGTGCTGGAGCAGCTGCGGCTGCTGACTAACCTGGAAACCAATGCGCGCAAGCTGCTGCAGATCGTGCTGATCGGCCAGCCTGAGCTGCGGCGCATGCTGGCCCGGCCGGAGCTCGAGCAACTCGAACAGCGCGTGATTGCGCGCTTTCACCTCGATGCGCTGTCGTTTGAAGAAACCCGCCATTACATCGCCCACAGGCTGGCGGTGGCCGGTCTGAAAGGCGCCTCGCCATTTGACGCCCGGGCGCTAGCCCGGGTACACAAGCTTTCCCGCGGGATTCCCCGGCGCATCAACCTGCTGTGCGGCCGTGCATTGCTGGGCGCTTATGCAGGCGGCATGGCACAGGTCAACCGCCGTACAGTGGACAAGGCCGCAGCCGAAGTCTTTGGCACTACTGCCGACCGTGCGGGCCCGCCGACGAGCCAACGCTGGCGCGGGGCCTGGCCCCTGACAGCCATTGCCGCCGCCAGCCTGGCAGGCCTGCTGGTGGGCGCAGCCTTGCTTGCCGTGCTCACGCGGCCAGCACAGGCGCCGGTCAGAGTGTCTGCCACCGCACCCCGCGTCGCTGCGCCCACCGCAGTTCAACCAGCCAAAGCCAAAGCTTCTGAAGTGTCAGGGCCAACTCCTTTGGTCACACGCGCGGCATTCGACAGCAACATTGCTGCCAATGCCCTGAGCACCAACCAGGCCTGGCAAGAACTTGGTAAGGCCTGGGGCCTATCCATCGACGATGCCAACGCCTGTCAGGCCGCCTTGCAGCAAGGCGTGTACTGCTTTGCCAGCGCGCAAACCAGCCTGTCATTGATTCGCGAGCTTGATCGTCCCGGCATCATCACGCTGCTTGATGGCCAGCGGCGGCCGGTTGCTGCCCTGCTCATCGGGCTGACGTCACAGACTGCGACGCTGCAAACTGGCACGACAACACAAAGGGTGCCGCTTACAATGCTGGCCGACGCCTGGCGCGGCGATTACTCAACCTTCTGGCGTGCGCCCACGGGCTACAGCGAAAAGACGCTCAATGGCAGGTTGAAACCAGACACCGACTGGCTGCTCGCACAGCTGGCCAAGCAGCCGGAAGCAACAGGGGTAACCATTTCGGCAGGCGAGACAGCTTTCACCGCTGAAGTACTGGCTAGCAGACAAATCCGTGTCTTTCAGCTAGCCCACGGCCTGAATCCAGACGGACGGGCCGGCCGGATCACCCTGATGCAGCTCAACCGCGCGACCGGCGTAGCCGAGCCGCACCTGTTACCTGAAAAACCCTGAGCAATCATGTCCTACATTCTTGACGCACTCAAACGCGCCGACGCAGAGCGCGACCGCGGCGCTGTTCCCGGCCTGCATACACCGCCTGTACACGTGGGCACTGCAGACGCTCGCCAATCGCGACTTCGTCTGCTTCTGCTTGTTTTGACGGGCATAGGGCTGTTAGCGGTGTGCGGGGGGCTGTGGCGCTGGCAAAATCCCGTGCCGTCGTCTCCAGCCATCACAAGCAGTACACCCGTAGCTGTTGTAATTTCCACCCCCCTACCTGCAGCAGCAACGGCACCGGTTACTACGTTCACCCCGGCACTACAAGCCGCACCACAGATGGCGGCCAAACCGCTCGCTATCACCCCCGTGCCTGCAGCATCTATCGGCGTAAGCAAGTCGGCAAACGTTGAAAAGGAATTACAGACACCGAAGCCGGTAGCTCCCCCGGTCGCCGTGACCACGGGTACTCCAATCATGTCGATTGCCCAACTGCCGCCAGACATTAGTCAGGCTTTGCCAAAACTGGCCATCAGCGGCTCAACCTGGTCTGACA
>JANYFF010000146.1 GCA_025362825.1 Polaromonas sp.
GTCGACGGTGAGCGGAATATAAATATTATCGATGCTTAGTTCATCCCGACAATTGTGATAGCCCATGGGATGAGGGTCAATGTGTTCAAGATGCGATAAATACACTCCCAGACACAAATGATGATCGCCGTGATGGTAAAAGCTGGCATCAAGTTTCATCTCGGGCTGAATTGCTGCAACGGCAACGCTGTCCTGATGGTGGTTAAATAAGTAAACCCTTTTTGGGCAGATTTGCAGCAGGCGCTTCTGCAACCACGTCAGCTTTCGCTGGTAGCTTTGCTTCGGCGCTTGCTCAAAAATGATATCGGCTTGTTTAGCCAGTCCCTTCATCAGATAAGCAGCATCCGACCTCCCACCCAACTCTGTCGACAGGATGACATGCTGTCCACCTGATTGGGCCTTGATGAAGTCTTCAATGACTCGGGTGTGGCCCCCTGATTTTTGTAACTTGGTGACGATGTAAACGAAGACTGGCGAATTCCGCTGACTCGGCGCCGCATCTGCGATTTCTTGCCTAATCTTCATAAGGCTGGCTTTCCCAATGCGCTGACACAAATCATCCAGCGTTTTGGAGCCAAAAACCTGCGAGGTGCACAATGGCTCAGTAATAATTCGTTCTACGAAGTCGTGGACCAAATGAAGTGCTCGATCAGTTTCAAATTTATCTAATAAAGAAGAAACTGCATCGTTGAAAGTTTGCACAGACACATACCCGATATTCATTTATTGCCCCTAAGACTATATCTTTTGAATACACAATCAGATCCTTATAAACGGGCTCAAGTCAGATAGCCTTCAACACAGCGGAGAAACCAAAAGCCTTCACGGTCATAAGGTCGAATATAAAAAAATTCCGTAAGCAATGTCTCTCCAATTTACTTGGGAACGGCAAAGCGAATTAGCGAAATTTACAGCTTTCGTAGGTAAGTTTTAGCGAGCGCCCCTTCGTTGTGATAGACCGTGACGACGAAAGAACACTTCATTTCTTCGGTCCCCGTTCACACATCAGGAAGATACTCGAACACAAATCTGGATACTGCTGCCCCAGCTTGTAGCATCCATCCAGATATCCTTCGGAAATGATGTCCGTTTGCAGCAATAGATCCCACTGAAAGTTTGCCAGCGCCTTGAAGAAGATACCGGAACGATGAACCACCTTCAGCCCTGCGGCCACGGCATCACGCTCTAGGGTATCCAGTGTGTAAGTGCATCTATGCCCATGCTCCGCCTCCGCAGAAGTAACTGCGGCGTTATGGCTGATCAGTCCCATCTTCACCGCTATCTGTCTTGAAGGGGCGTTGGCATTCGGACACGCCAGGAAGAATCTGCCACCTTCAGCCAGCCATTCCTCATTTATGCGTTTCAACACCAACACCGGGTCATCCAAGTGTTCCAGCACATGGGTCAACACGATGTTGTCATATCGCTTGGGCAGGGTCGCTTTTTCAAAGAGCGAATTGACGAATGTCACTTTGTCGCCCAGTTTCGTCCTTGCTTCCGCGACAGCGGTATCCGACGCCTCGACGCAGGTCACATCATCGAAACAGGATAAGAATCTTCGAGTGAAGTCGCCCTTGAAGCTCCCAAGCTCAAGCAAGCTTCCCTTATTGAAGAAAGGCTCAAACGATCTGATCATGTAGGGGTGCATCACATCGAAGTCGAAATCATAGGCGTACTTGTGCTCGGTTGTATCTTTTATCTCGACGTTGTAGTCACGTTTGTTGCTCATGTTCTTCCCCACTTTTTAAATATAGGTTCATGTCAACGAAGGGTCCATTCGTCTTGCTCACATTGAAGCCACTCTTCTCATAAAGTTTGATGCCCAGTGTATTGTTCTGTGCCACTTCCAGACTGATCTGCTGCATGCCCGATAACTTTGCGTGCTCGATGCACTGGGCCACCAAACGCGCCCCGATACCTTTGCCAGTCCATTCCTCCAGTATGCTGACGCTGGTAATGTAAGCGATGCGCTTCACCTGGTCGTTGCAATAAGCTGCTACCAACCCTATCAGCACGCCTCCCGACCATGCTTCGAATCTCGTCGCTCTATTCGCGATTTTTCTTGCATACTTTTTTATCTCGACACGACTGCTCAGAATTGACACGAAATCGGCATCACCACGCAACAGGTGTACAACGATCTCTGCTTCGGATGCCTTGTTCGACAAATATTCGACCGCTTCGCTCATCCCTCTAGTACCGCCAAGCCAAAACCGTAACGTCCGAACTCGTTGCCGTTATATAGCATGTACACCTTGCCGTCGCACTCGAACACATGCGGGTAGCACAACATATCAGAGTCCCAATCTCCCGGCGTAGCGTCGAGAAGCGGATTTTCATCGTCCCGCGTCCATTTCACCAGGTCATCCGAGTACGCATGGCCGATACGATAGCCGCGACCCTTATTTTTCCTAAAGTCAAACGACTGGCGATAACAGAAGAACATGTGATACCTGTCATCGATCGCGATCACCGTCGGTAGCGCCTGGCTTTCATCCGCGCCCAAGCGGTCGGCGACGATCTGCTGCGCCTCTTCCTTGGTCCAGCTGATTCCATCGCTGGAAACAGCGTGACCAATTTTATAGGTACGATCTGGTGGTACATCCACCGAAAACCGCCTCCATCCGGTACCGAAGATGTACCACATGTGGAACATGCCGCCGATGACTTTCACAAACCCGTCGCCGACCAGACAGGGCTCATGCAGCGATGCTGCCAGCACTGGGCCATCGCCAATACGCTGGAAGGTAAGGCCGTCATCGCGGCTGATTGCCAGACCGATGGCGGTATCGACCGAGACTGAGACTCTGCGACTCCAACCACAGGTGTAACCATACACCGCGTTGCCGTGGCGCATGACGCTCATCGGGAAAATGCCATGCTCGTCGAAAGAGCCGAGTCCGCCGAGTGATATGACCGTTTTTTCCGACACGCGGATGACATCGCGCAGATTCTTGCGCATATCGACGAACGCGATGTGGCTCAGGTATTTCCCATTGCCTTTGTCCACTGAGCGGGTAGAGAAATAGATACGAACGAAATTATCGAACACTAGGGCTTGCGGCGATTGCGCGAATTGCACGCAGTCGTTAGGCAGTTTGTGCTGCGTCGGGTCATATATCTTGCCGAGCTTTTTCCACTTCATTGCGCCCATAACTTACTCCAACTTTCCATCCAGCACGGCCAGACCGAAGCCGTGCCGGCCAACCTGGTTGCCAAGATAAGCCAGGTAGGTTTTCCCATCCAACTCGAACACGTGAGGATAGCTGATCATCTCGGCATCCCAGCCCACCTCTGACACGTCGATGCCCGCTTTCGCGTCATCGCGCACCCAGTCGATCAGGTTGGTGCTGAAGGCATAACCGATGCGGTAACCGTTGTTCTTGCCCCGGTAATTGCTGCTGTAGCGATAGCAGAAGAACATGTGGTATCTGCCATTGGCGTAAAACACGTCCGGGCTGGCTTGCGCTTCGTCCTCCTCGATGCGGCTCTCGATCAAGTCTTTGTTGACCTTATTCCAATGGATGCCGTCTGAAGACGATGCCATACGGATTTTGTAGACAGGCTCCGCACGCCCATCCACCACCTTCCACTTGCGTCCGGCGATGTACCAAAGATACCAGACATCGTTGAAACGCCGGATCTTCGGTCCGCTCAACACAAAAGGCTCATCCGGTGAATAAGACAGGACTGGACCGTTACCCAGCTTGGTGAAGGTCGCGCCTCCGTCGCGGCTGATCGCTACGCCGATCGCCACATTAAAAGGCACTGATTCGCAACGCGTCCAGCCCGCATAATAGGCGCGCACTTCATTGCCATTGCGAATGACAGACACCGGATAGGTGCCGAACTCATCGAACTCGCCTAATGCACCCAGACTGAGGATTGGCAGCTCGCTGACATGCCGCACCTTGAACAAATCGGTGCGATCCAGATCGACATAGGCGGAGTAGCTGATGTACTGCCCATTCTCATCCGCTGGCGGGCGACAGGAAAAATAGACGCGCACGAAATCGTCGAACACCACGGTGGAGGGGGCTTGCGCAAATTCCTTTAACCAGCTACGCCCTTCCACTGCCTGCGGCGTGAATATTTTGCCTAATTTCTTCCACTTGAACATGATTCAGATCAATTTATAGTTAGTCGTAATGCAGGCTTGGACTATATAAAGTGGATTAAACATTATCACGTCAATGATCGATAGCCACGGCAAAAAATCAGCGCCGAGTTGCGCATATTCGAAAGATTGCGATTTTATAAATTTCAACTCTATTCCCTTTGCGTCGAATGCTTCCTTCGAATAAAGCTTAATACCTCCGATTGTGTTCACATAGGTATTTGCTTTGAGCGCTTCACACAGTGCTAGCACTTTATCTTGGCTCTTCAAAGTGTGATCTATGTCAATATCTGAAGAAATTATGAGCTGCGTGGTGATGCCCAAATGTTTACAGATCTTGACGATGGCGTGGTGCAGGAAACGAAACAGGTTCGTATCTTCGTGCTTCACTATTTGTTCGAGCAGAGGATAAGACTGCTCGAAATAGGGGGCACGCTTGTATGCTCCGATGAATTGGCTCAGCAGTTTGTCACGGTTGAAATCCGCAGCCAACTCGCGCTCGCAAACATCCAATGAGTCCGAATTGCCTTTTAACGGCAAAGAAAACATCACATCCTTACCGTTCTGCAACATTCGGTTGCGATTAATCCAGCCTTTTTTTGTGTACTTGATGTTGTCGTACACGATGAACACGTCCACCGCAGCGATTAGCTGGAAGTAACCGATGTAGGGGAAAAAGTAAGGCTGCATGATCGCCACCCTCATCTTGGCTTCCCCATCAAGCCGCTCGTTTTTTTAGTGCCCACTTCTATTGAGTCGCAATGAAACTGGTGATTTCGTCAACCACCGATATTTCGAGATCGGGATAGATCGGCAAGCACAAAATTTGCTGCGCTGCAGCTGTCGCCACGGGCAGGTTCTCAGCACCGGCAGAGGACAAACCGCGATACATAGGAAAGTCTGAAATCAGAGGATAGAAATAACGCCGAGGATGGATGCCGTTATCTTTGAGTTTTTGGTAAAGGTCGTCCCGAAGGAGTGGGTAGTCAGCTTGCACTAGGATAGGAAAATATGAGTAATTGGCAATTTTTTCGCCCGCGTCTTCCAGGCAGTGAATACCCTTTACGTGCTTTAGCCGTTCGCGATAGGCTGTATCGATGTTTTTGCGTCGCGCCAGGGCTTGATCTATATATTTCAATTGCAACAAGCCCAAAGCAGCATTGAATTCACTCATCTTGCCGTTGATGCCGGGGGCCACAACGGTTACTTCACCAGCGTGGCCGAAGTTTTTCAATTGATCAATGCGCACCTTCGTCTTGGCATCGGGGCACACAATTGCGCCACCTTCAAATGTATTAAATACTTTAGTGGCATGAAAACTCAGCACTGACAAATCACCGTGATTGAGAACACTGCCGCAATGACATTGCACGCCAAAGGCGTGTGCAGCATCGTAAATCACCTTCAAATTGAAGCTGTCAGCTATTTTTTGTATGGCGTCAACATTGCAAGGGTGACCGTAACAATGTACCGGCATGATGGCGGTAGTCTGGGGGGTGATGGCCGCCTCAATTTTCGCAGGATCAAGATTCAGGGTATTCGGATCAATGTCCACAAACACAGGCTTGATGCCGTTCCATATCAAAGAATGAGAAGTTGCTACGAAGGAATAAGGTGTGGTGATGACCTCCCCCGTAATCCGTAAAGCTTGCAAGGCGGTGACAAGCGCGATAGTAGCATTAGTGAATAGGCTGATGTGCTCTACGCCCAAGTATTCGCACAACTCATTTTCCAATTGTTGGTGAAAAGGTCCCCCGTTCGTAAGAATCCTGTTGTCCCATATTTGTTGCAGGTAAGGGACAAACTCTTCCAGCGGAGGTAACGTTGGTTTGGTGACAAAAACAGTCTCTTTTTTCATATGTTTTATAAATCTGGTGTACCGTTCAATCAAGCGCTTCACTCATTCCAAAATAGGCCAGCGCTTTGCGAATATGTTGTACTGAAATATGATAGTCTGAATGTTCTTGTTCTTCGGAAACCGCGTACTCACCGCACACACAGACGGACTGATAGCCCAAGGAGTCCATGGGTCCTTGAAAGGTGCCCCAATTGAATAAATTGGGCTGGGTTAATACCAGTAACTTAACACTCGTGTCGGCGAAAACAAGGTTTAGAAGAGCTGACCCATTGGGTGCCACGATCCATTCAGCTTGTTGAAAAAGCTCAATCTGCTCGCTGACCGTTAACTCCTCTATAAAAATTATTTCAAAGCTCAATTTTGATAAATCTGCAGCGATTTCTTCTTCATTGAGCAAACGACGCCATTTCATCTTTTTTCGAGCGAGAAATATACGTCTATGGCGATGCCCAATAGTTTCGGCCGGCTGATCGGCTCGCAGAAAACGCAATGCCCTCGGAGACAGCCCCGGCATTTCCTGCACAGGAATATTGTTTGGAAATAGCTCTACTGGTGAAAAGGCTGGAGAAGGTGCTACGAGCAAACGCCGGCATAACAGCGACTCGTTGGCTTCTAATAATATTAATGGATTTTCGGCAAACCGTCGCAAATGGTCAAAGTGGCTTTGCGGCATATCCGCATCCACGATAAGCGGAAGGTCTGCAAAATCAGGGTGCTGTTGTAGAAACTGCAATTTCGGTAAAAATTCTGGTAGCCAATGACCAAAGGCGTTCGATGCCAAACCCGAAAGTAAAATGCCAGCATCAATTTTCCGAGTTTTAAATTCACTGAAATTGAGCAGCACCTTGCCTGGCTGTTGAGCAAGAATCACCTTCTCGTAGGCAAAACTGACATAACAACCGAATTGTGGGTGCCCTCCGGTTTCACTCAGAACCGTGCCGTCTGACGTCAGAATAAGGCTGGAGTTGCTGAAAATGCGGGCGTCTCTTATGTCCGCGACATAAGGTTTGTTAGACAATGCAATTATCGTGTCAGGTGCAGAAGTATCTCCCCACACATGAGGAGCCTTAAAAGGTATTTCTTCCACGTCGCCCACATCGAGCAAGGTAAGACCGATTTTTTGCACCCAGTCTTGCACCGTGCTAATCGGCGCCGCAACAATAACTGCCTCAATGCCTATCAGTTGACAATGCGCAGCATATTCAGATGCAGCAATCTCGATGCCATCAGTTGCGGCAATAGCCTCAATTAACTGCCGTATCGTCTGTCGGTCGTTGGGGGAAATGGCAACCGCTTTTCTCAGGTATTTAGCTGCATCCTTCTCTCTACCCAGTCCCTTAAGAGCCACTCCAGCAATAAAATGGGGTAGCCAACTTACAGGGGATAGCGCTGCCGCTTGAATAGCAAAAGTTACAGCCTCCTCAAAGCGAGCTTGCTGTTGCAAGCTATAAGCAACCATGGCCATAGGTTCAGCCTGACCAGGATTTTTTGAAAGTAGCTCCAGGCCAACATCCTCGAGCTTCAGCCAAGCACTCTGTTCGGCGAGTAAACGCAGCTGAACCATTACCTCCTGCACCTCAAGCAGAACCTGTTCAGGAAAAACCTCCTCAGGAACAACCTCCTCAGGAAAAACCTGCTCCGGGGAAACCTGCTTTTGCTTGCATTCATTCCCAGCGCTAGACTGAGGCGTCAAAAATCGCCGGGCCATGGCAATAAAGAATTTTTTTAACATTATTTTACCCAGACGATTTAATCGCACTTATTGACAGCACAGATGGGCGTTCATTGTTAGCCGACGGACCAAGAATACCTAGGACAAGATTTAAATGCCAAATACACGGCACTTGCGATAGTCCAAAATGGTTACAACTAAAAGATTACTTGCTAGACTTCAAAAAAACAACGAGATGTTCCACACTTGCGCATGAATGGCGCTACCTAGAATGGTTTGTGATACCAAGTCCTACATTGCCACGCAGCGTATAAAATTGTACTTGGTTATGTCACGCTGTCTTCGCCGCCGCTTGAATGGTACCAGTGCGATTGAAAAACTAATTAGGTTATGACAGCGAAATATGTCACTAAATAGTTTATCCAAGACCGAATACCGCATTTTGCAATTCAGAGATAACAAAATCCTGTGCTTCATCTAGGCCTCTCCATAAAGGGAGCCTCAACAAACGTTTTGACAAATTGTCGGTACACCTTAACTCTCCATTGGTCCGCCCGTACTTTTTCCCCGCTGGAGCACTGTGAAGCGGCACATAGTGAAACACAGGATTCACGCCGTGCTTCTTTAACTGTATTATCACTTCCGTACGTTTTTCCAGGGATTCCAACAAGACGTAGTACATGTGTCCATTGTGCTGACATCCACTAGGAACGACGGGTCGGCGCAATTTTCCAGCATTTTCCAATGACGCCAAAACATCGTGATATTTCTGCCAAATATCCAAGCGCTTCTGGGTAATACTTTGAGCCTCCTCCATCTGCGCCCATAGAAAGGCTGCGATTACCTCTCCTGGCAAATATGAGGATCCGACATCTACCCAAGTGTACTTATCGATCTGGCCTCGAAAAAATTGACCACGGTTAGTACCTTTTTCACGAATGATTTCGGCCCGCTCTGCAAAGCGTTTGTCGTTGATCAATAACGCCCCTCCTTCACCAGAAATTATGTTCTTGGTCTCGTGAAAAGAGTAGGTGCCCATGTGCCCGATAGATCCGAGCGATTTACCCTTGTACGTAGACATAATCCCCTGGGCAGCATCTTCGATGACCAAAAGCTCATAACGTCGCGCGATATCCATGATCGCATCCATCTCGCAAGCAACCCCAGCGTAATGCACTGGCACAATCGCCTTGGTGCGCTGCGTAATGGCCTCCTCAATCTTCGTTTCATCGATGTTGAGCGTGTCCGGACGAATATCCACAAAGACCGGCACGCCGCCGCGCATCACAAACGCGTTGGCTGTAGAAACAAAAGTATAGGACGGCATGATCACCTCATCGCCCGGTTGAATGTCAGCGAGAATTGCTGCCATTTCAAGGGCCGCCGTGCATGAATGTGTGAGCAATGCTTTGTACACACCCATACCTGCCTCCAGCCAAGCGTGACATTTTTTTGTAAACATCCCGTCCCCGGCGAGGTGGCCATTCGCATGAGCCTGCGCAATATAAGTGAGCTCCCGACCTGTCATATAGGGTTTATTGAAAGGAATATTATTTATCAACATATTTATTTCCCACAGAAAAAACCCAATATTTAAATATCATGAAAAGAAATGCAGCGACAAAAAAAATTGAAACTCCCTGAACTAATTCGTGCGGGTATCCAAAGTAATCAACCAAACAAAAAAGTAGGAAGAGATTTATCAAGTATCCCATTAGATGGGCGAGCATATAACGTACTACTGTCAGTCGAGCATCTCCACGATGTGCAAACGTCCACTGCCGATGACCAAAAAAACCAATTCCTACCCCAATGAGATATATCAAAGACATCGATTTTTTCGGATCCAATCCCAGATTATTAATTAGCAAGTAGCCAAGATAAAGCAACAAGTTAACCGCCCCACCCACCAAGCCGTAACGAAGCAGTTGCTGCGTAGACTTGCCAAGTCTTGCATCATCAGATGAATCATTCATTCGTCAGGACCAGTTGATAAGTCATAACACTAAGCGATGGTAAATATCTTGCGAATTTTTAAAGTAAAAGCCACGAGAAGCATACAGTTTAAGAACCGCAAGATTTGTAGCAGAAATCGAGCTCTTTACTTCAGAATTTCCATTTTTCAGAAGTTCGCTGCATACCGCGCTCCACCAATACTTCGACAAGCCTTTGCCGCGATACCTTTTCGCCAGCGCATGCAACACGAGGTTATTGCTGCTGTACCCGATGAAGCCTGCAAGCACGCCCTGCCAGTACAGGCCATATACCTGTTGTGCTTTTAGCAGTTGCTTCAACCAGTTGTCATAGCGTATATCGGCAGCCGCTTGTGACAAATTAAAATCACGATGGAAGCGTCCGTGCGCGAATGCGCCGTGGCAAATCTCCAATGCCTGATCGCCATTGAGAAATTTGGAGATTGTCGCGTCAGGATGCTGCGCTGTGCGCAGAATAACCGCACTGCAGCATGGCTCGATCAAGGTATCACAGTAATAAAATCCATACTCGTGTAACAGCCGCTTATCGACTAACGAACCAACTTTCAGGGTGTAATGACCCGCAGTTTGTACGGCTTGTTGCAGCGCAGCCGTAGAGTACTCAAGTAACTCCCAGGTGGGTATCCCGAACGCCACCGTGTCCCACGGAGTGCTCTTTATCAGTGAAATTTGACTCATCAAAAGTTGCCCGCCTTATAATATACAGTGGTCGCTTCTTGCTCTCGTCGAAGGTCTTGCCAAGATAGATACCGAGAATGCCAAGGATAGCGATGATGATTCCACCGAGAAAATACAGCGAGACTATCAAACTGTTCCAGCCGGGAATCGACGAGCCGTTAAATATCGCATGTCCTAAAATGTAGATGCCATAACAAAAAGAAAAGACCGCCATCATGAAGCCAAAACGCACTGCAAGCCGCAGCGGTTTGTCGGAATGGGCGATTATGGTTTCAGCAGCCAGCTTCCACAGCTTGGCAAAGCTATAAGTTGACTTGCCCACGAAACGCTCGGCGTGTTCGACTTCTATGCTGGCAGTGGGGAAACCCATCCACTGCACCAGTCCACCGAAGAAGCGCAGCTGCTCGCCCATACGACGAAAGTTTGTCACCACTGTTCGCGACATGATGCGAAAATTGCCGCTCGCGCCGTCGTATTCGATGTCCGCCAAATAGCTGAATATTTTGTAAAACAGCCATGAGGTTATGCGTTTGAGCGTTGGATCGCGCCGTGCGCCGCGCCGCGCCAATACAACGTCGTAGCCTTCCTGAGCTTTTCCATACAGACGCGGAATTTCCTCGGGGCGATCCTGCAGGTCGCAATCCATCACCACTACCCACTGGCCACGACTGCAATCGAGGCCCGCAGTTATGCCGTAGTGCTGTCCGAAATTTCGGCTGAACTGTATGCCGCGCACGCGCGGGTCAGCAGCAGCCAGCCTCTCTATCACTTCCCATGAGTTGTCGCCACCACAGTCTTCAACCAGTATGATTTCAAAATCCAATGAAATACTTTCGAGTACTGCCTTCAGCCGCCGATACAGTTCATCAAGGCATTGAGCGGCCTTGTATACCGGAATGACGATTGAAAGATGCGGGGACGAAGGATTCATTTTGCGGTCACGTCGTTTAAGGCGTCAATCTTCTTCATCGGTCGAAAATAAAGACCAGCAACTATCAGGAACATCACCAAACCCACAATTTTGGGGAAAAAGAAATAACGAACTTCAAAATGTACAACAGTAAATATCAACATATATGCCGAAAACAATGAAGCGTTAACCCACACAAGTAATATCCAGGAACCATGCGATCTAACCTTACGAGTCAACAACAGACCCGTTAACGCAATCAGTGAAATTAGAAACAAGCCATTGCCTGTTACGTCCCTAGATGTCCCCATTGAGGGGCTATTTTTTTTGAAATCAATTGATGAAAACCAGTACGCTCCAATCACACCAAACTTTAGTGAGTACCACTCAATGGGATGCGAAATAAATGTTTTAATAAATAGGCTCTTCGCATTTGTCGTATCGCCACAAGTCGTAGAGACTATCCTGCATACCAGATTACCCCCCCCGGCAACAACAAATTCCCCTCCCTTATTATTAAGTTGCTCTGAAGTCAATACTGAGTTTGCAAAGACAAGGTCTGATGTTTGCACCCAGGAAGGGTTATCCTGATAAATCCAGTGGTATGCTCTCCACGGGGCAGTCACCGCGTGACTAGTTAAAAGCACTATCGCTATAGTTTTTACTATCGGTGCCACAAATTTCGGATCAATTGACTTTCTTAAAAAAGTCAAGGTAATAGCAATGATAAAAAGAACGCCCCAACCAGTCATTGCAAGCAAAATTATCTCAAATTGAGATCGGAAATATGCGGAGAGCGCCAAACAAAGGCCAGCATAAACAGCATAGCGAATTTTATTTCGCATCACTGAGAAAATTACCAGAAAAACACTGATTAAAAAAAATCCAACCGCAAAGGTTTCTCCTAAAATTACCCCTGTTGGCTGTAGCAAGAAAACTCTGGCTAATGGAAATGCAAAAATTAGTAATGGCAGTACAAATGCGATTTTCCTTGCCATAAATTTAATCATCAGCTCGTAAAAAAGCACTAAAACAATAGCGAATAATACCGCAGCCAATATTTGCAATACTAAGATGACGTGTGCCTCAGGTCCCAGTACCGTTACTATGAAAGCCTCTAACAATATAAAGCCTGGAGGCCATAAATTAAAAATCCAATCATTAGCACTGCTTATCCAACGGTTTTTCGCGATATCTGCTGCTGCTTCGGCAAAGTGACTGTAATCACCCCCTGAAGGCATTTCAATAAGGTGTCGGAGTGTAAAGCCGATTGCATCGGGTTGATTGGGGATGTCGCGCACCCATAACGCTACGCCTAACAGGATCAAGAAATAGATTACCCCTGCTGTCAACAATTCAAATTTACGCGCCTTCATTGACGTAAATCTTTTTCTCTATGAAGGTACTAATTTTGTGCCCCACCAGTTCAACTTCTTCTGTTGTCATTGACGGTGACATTGGTAGACTTAACACCTCCGCTGCCAATATTTCCGAGAGAGGCAGGCTATACCCTTCAAAACCTTGATAACAGGCTTGCCGATGTGGCGGGATGGGATAGTGAATGACAGTTGACACTCCAATCTGCTCCAAATGCAGCTTTAAAGCGTTCCGCTGTTTGGTGCGAATGACGAAAAGATGCCAGACGGGTTCAGCGTATTCTGGAACCCGAGGCAGGTCGATGTTTGCAGACGCCAGTAGTTTCGAGTATTGGGCTGCAATTTCTACACGGCGTGCATTCCAATCATCGAGTGCAGTTAGTTTGACACGTAGAAATGCCGCCTGCAGTTCATCCAGACGGCTGTTGTAACCAGTAATATAGTGCTGATACTTCACTGTCGAGCCATAGTTACGAAGCTGTTTGACCTTTTCAGCGATCGAATCGTCGTTGGTCAGCACCGCGCCACCGTCACCAAGTGCGCCAAGATTTTTACCGGGGTAAAAACTCGTTGCAGCAGCATGTCCTAAAGAACCCGCGCGCCGACCCTTGTAACGCGCGCCCTGCGCCTGGGCTGCATCTTCAATGACAACAATGCCGTGCTTTGCCGCAACGGCGTTGATTGGGTCCATGTCTGCCGGCTGACCATACAGGTGAACAGGAATAACGGCGCGAGTTCGACTAGTGATTGCGTTGGCTATCAACGCCGGATCAATGTTGTGCGTGTCTATATTCGGCTCAACAGGAACGGGTGTTGCTCCACATTGGGTAACGGCCAGCCAAGTCGCGATAAATGTGTTGGAGGGCACAATGACCTCATCGCCAGGCCCGACTCCATAGGCTCGCAACAACAGGTGAAGCGCTTCAAGCCCATTGCCCACACCAATACAGTGCTTCACTTCGCAATATTGAGCAAACTCAGCCTCAAAAGCTTCGAGTTCGGGCCCCATGATGAACCAGCCTGAGTCTACGACCCGGTGATAAGCCGCGTCAAGCTGCTCCCGGATAGGTTGATGCAAACGAACAAGATCAAGAAATGGAACTGATTTCATTTGGCGGCCTTATGGACATCACTGACAAATTGGCTGTATTCGCGGTAGTAATCCTGCTCGTCGTAGTATTCCGAGGCCAATACCATGCATACCGCCCCGGATGAGAAGTTATCGATTTCCCGCCAGATCATTG
>JANYFF010000175.1 GCA_025362825.1 Polaromonas sp.
CCGTCGGGCCGACGAACGGTAACAGCAAAACACTCACTCCATCACCCTGAGGAGCCTTCATGACACCTGACAAGCCGCCCATCTTCCCCGCATGGCTGCGCATCATGCACTGGCTCAATGCCATCGCCGTCATCATCCTCATCATGAGCGGCTGGCAGATCTACAACGCAACCGCTTTTCTGGGTTTCAACATCCCCAAGGACATCACCCTGGGCGGCTGGCTGGGTGGCGCCATCCAGTGGCACTTTGCGGCCATGTGGATTTTGTTCTTCAACGGCCTGCTCTACTTTGGCTTCAACCTGTTCACCGGGCGGCTAAAAAACAAGTTCTTCCCCCTTTCCGTCAAGGGCCTGATCGTCGACCTGCTGGCAGCGCTCAAGGGGAAGCTGGCTCACGAAGATCCGAAGCACTACAACATGGTCCAGCGGCTGGCCTATTTGTTCGTGATGATTGACAGTACGCTGATGGTGCTGTCGGGCCTGGTGCTCTGGAAGTCGGTGCAGTTTCCCATCCTGCGCGAGCTGATGGGTGGTTATGAGGGTGCGCGGCTGGTCCACTTTTTTGCAATGGCCGCATTGCTCGGCTTTGTGGTGGTGCACCTGGTGATGGTGGCCCTCGTGCCGCGCACGCTGGTGTACATGGTCCGCGGTCGTTAAGAAAAAAACAGTAAACCCCACAACCCAAACAACATCATGATCAAACAAGCCCGACGTCTGAACCTCGACGGCGATGCCGTCCTCCGCGAAGCTGTTGACCGCATCGCCATCACCAACAAACTGACGCAGAGCCGCCGCAATTTCCTGCGAGGTTCGTTAACACTTGGTGGCCTGTCAATGCTGACCGGTTGCGTGCTGGACGGCCATGCCAGCATTGAAGCGGCCCTTGGCAGCATCTCCCGCGTCAACGACAAGGTCCAGGGTTTGCTGTTTGACCCGAACCGGCTGGCACCGACCTACCCTGACTCCATGATCACGCGCCCCTTTCCGTTCAACGCTTTTTACAGCGAAAGCGAGGTCACCGAGGTTGATGAAGACGACTACAGGCTGGAAGTGGCCGGGCTGGTTGCCAACAAGCGCAAGTGGGAGCTGTCAGAGCTCCGCGCCATGCCGCAGACCGACCAGGTCACGCGCCATATTTGTGTTGAGGGCTGGAGCGCCATTGGCAAATGGGGCGGCGTGCCCTTCGGGGATTTCCTGCGCAAGGTCGGGGCTGACACAAGCGCGAAATATGTCGGCTTCAAATGCGCCGATGACTACTTCACCAGCATAGACATGCCGACGGCGCTACATCCGCAAACCCTGCTGGCCCTGACCTATGACGGACAGGTGCTGCCGCCCAAGTACGGCTTCCCGATGAAACTGCGCATGCCGACCAAGCTGGGCTACAAAAACCCGAAGCACATCGAGGCGATTTTCGTCACCAACACTTACCCGGGCGGCTACTGGGAAGACCAGGGTTACAACTGGTTCGGAGGCAGCTGAGCAAACATTGCACAGACGCCTGCAACAAGGACCGGCGCATAAGCGCAGCCGGTAGTTCATTTGGCATCAACGATTTCCCGTCAACTTTCCTCAACCACAACCTCAAAGGGTTTCATCATGAAAAATCTGAAAGCACTCGTTATCCTCTCTGCCTTCCTGGCCACCGGCATCGCCCAGGCGGCATCACATGCAGGCGCACCCATGGCAAAGGACGCCATGGCCAAGGACAGCATGGCGAAAGATCCGATGGCCAAAGATGCCATGGGCAAGGACGCCATGGCAAAAGACACCAAGATGGCCAAAAAGAAAATGGCAAAGGATCATATGGTCAAGGACCACATGGCTAAAGACGGTATGGCCAAAGACGCCATGAAAAAAGACGAAATGAAGAAGTAATCTTCGGCACTGCAGGAGCGAAGCTCCCCTGAAAAACAAGCACCTCAAGCCAGTCTTCAGGTGCTTTTTTTACCGCCATGTTCGCATCACGGCCTGGCCAATTTATCGCTTGCGCAGCGGGTCCAGCAGCGATGACAGCCCGTTATGGTCAATCTCCTGCATCAGGGCCAGCAGGCGTCCGATTTCGCCCTTGGGAAAGCCTTCGCGGGCAAACCAGTTCAGGTAGTTACCGGGCAGGTCGGCAATCACCCTGCCCTTGTATTTTCCATAAGGCATTTCGCGGGTCAGCAGGAGTTCAAGTTGTTCGGAATCCATGGTCGGGCAAGGTACGCATTGGGTTTTAGCATGCCACTTTTGAGCACTTCATTGATCTGCATCATATAAAACTCAGCAGGCAGGGGACATCATGCAAGCCACCAACCATCACAAAGGGGGCCATCGATGTACACCGCAATCTGCCGTTTTTTCGCAGGGTGCATTGCTGCATTCGCCCTCAGCGCCTGCAATCCAGCACCACCAGCTGTGGTTGATCGCTACGATCCTGCCAAAATGGACCTGAAACCAACCCCGGCCCGGCTCAGCAACGAACGGCACACCGGCCCGTTTGCCAGCGGCGCCTCGCTGAACATGCGTGCAGAGCTCAAACCGCTCGACCCCGAACCCGTCAAAGTGGTCAGGCTCGACACAACCCACAAAATAATTGAAATCGCCCCCGGCGTGAAGTTCAGCGCCTGGACATTTGGCGACCAGGTGCCTGGTCCGGCAATCCGGGCACGGGTGGGCGACAAGATCCGCTTCAGCATGACCAACCGCAGCGATGAAGTTGCACCCGGCATCGCCATGACAGCCGCGCCCATGATGCATTCCATGGACTTTCACGCGGCCATGGTCTCACCCCAGGATAAATACCGCTCGATAGCACCGGGGCAGACCATTGAATTCGAGTTCACGCTCAATTACCCCGGCGTCTTCATGTACCACTGCGGCACGCCGATGATTCTTGAACACATCGCCTCGGGCATGTACGGCGCCGTGATTGTGGAACCGCGTGAAGGCTACCCCACCAAGGTAGACCGCGAATACCTGGTTGTCCAAAGCGAGTTTTACGCCAAACCGGATGCGGATGGCCGCAAGGCTGACGGTGCACCGCTGTATGTGCTTGACAACGAGCGCCTGAAAGCCGCGCAGCCAACGCACACCGTGTTTAACGGCGTGCAAAACGGCATGGTAAAAAAGCCGCTACCGGCCAAACCGGGCGAACGCGTCAGGCTGTTTGTTCTCAACGTGGGACCAAGCAAGACCTCCAGCTTTCACGTCGTCGGGACGATTTTTGACCGCGTCTGGATAGACGGCAACCCGGATAACCAGATGCGCGGCATGCAGACGGTGCTGCTGGGCTCCAGCAACAGCGCGATCGTTGAAATGGTCATCCCTGAAGCCGGCTCCTACATCATGGTGGACCACCACTTTGCCAATGCTTCGCAGGGCGCTGTCGGCCTGATATCTACCGAAGAAAAACCAAAAGAAAGCGAGCTGGAGCACCACAACATGGAGGCCACAGCCACGCCAAAAGATGCCGGTACGGCTGCAGCCAAGCTGGCGTTTGAAAGCAAATGCCTGGCCTGCCATTCAATTGGCCAGGGCAAAAAACTAGGGCCTGACCTCGCCGGCGTGACCGGACGGCGCACCGACGCCTGGCTGGCGCAATGGCTCAAGTCACCCGACAAGATGCTGCAGACCGATGCCGACGCCAAGGCCATGCTCAAGGAATACAACAACATTCCCATGCCCAACCAGGGCCTGGGCGACACAGAGATCAAGCAATACCTGGCCTATTTTCACTGGGTCGATGCGCAGGCGGGCAAGCCCCAGGCGGGAGCCGGTAAATGAAACTTCCACGCACCCGCCGTGCGCTTGGCCTGTGGCTGGCGCTGGGCGGCACGGCAGCCATTGCCTGCGGCTACTGCGTCGAAGACCGCATCGCCGTAGTGTACGACCATGCCCTGCTGCAACGCACGCTGGCCAGCAAACACCAGATAGCCTTTTTTGCGTGGGACGGCCCCGTCACCCGCAGCGAGGCAATGCGCCAGAAAATACTGGCGCTGGGCGAGGGCACAGCAGGCGTAGACAAAGGCAGCACACGCGTATCCATGGAGCCGGCAGCGCTGGCTGTCGCGTTTGACCCGCAGCGCGGCAGCGTTCAAAGCGTGCAGGCCGGACTGCAAAAAGCGCTGGGGCCCATCAGGCTGTCGGTCATGCTCTTACAGCCACCCCCGGCAGCCATCAAGCCACCCGGCTAGCCGCCTGCCCGTTTGACCACATGGCCCTGCTTTTGCAGCGCAGCCATCAAGGTGTCAACGTGGTCACCCTGCACTTCTATGACGCCGTCCTTGACGGTGCCGCCCGAGCCGCAGGCCGCCCGCAGCTGCTTGCCCAGCACCGCAAGCGCCAGCGCGTCAAGTACCACACCTTTGACCAGCGTCACGCTTTTGCCGCCACGGCCCTTGGTTTGCAGGCTCACCCGCACCACGCCGTCAGTTTTGGCGACAGGCGCCTGTTTGCAGATGCAGCCGGCCACCGGCTTGCGGCACACCGGGCACATTCTTCCGGCATCGGTGGAATAAACAAGGCCGCCGCCTGGATTGCTTTTCATGGTCTGGACAAGTTTTGGAAAATCACGGCGCCTGAATGGCGTCCGGGTGGGAAGATGCTGACGAGTCTAAACCGGAGTGGCGGGTGCAAGGGCCGTGCAAGCGCGATCATCACCGGCTCATGAGTAAAAATTCCATGGCTGTGCCGGCCAGCTCCAGCACATCGCGGTCACTCAGGGGAATGGCCTCGGTACCAATCGGCATGCCGTTCAGCGTCGAAGACTTGTCGCCATCCATGTGGGCAACGTAGTAGCCGTCACGTCTATGCGATATCGCCACCACCGCCACGCCAGGCTGGCCAAAAGTCGTGACCGCCTTGACCACCGGCACCTCCAGCCCGGCCGACGAGCCGGCCAGCACTTTCAGGCTGGCCTGCATCACGCCGCTGGTGCCCGCAAAACCCAGGGCATCAAGCGACATGGCCATGGTTTCTTCGTGCGCACGCTGCGGCTCGCGCTCATGTTCCGATGCCGTGAGGAACTGTATCCTGAACTTGCCGATGGCAATCGTGTCATGGTCCCGCAGCAGCTGCCGCGTCTTGATCATGTGGCCGTTGATGTAGGTGCCGTTGGTGCTGTGCAGGTCTTCGACATAGACATCGGCAATGCCCCGAAGCTCAAACACACAGTGCTCGCCGCTGACCACCATGTTGTCGAACACAATGTCGTTGTGTGGCTTGCGGCCCAGCGTGGTTCTGTCTTTTTGCAGGTAAAGGTGCTTGATCTCGACACCTTCGACGGATGCGATGAGTTGCGGCATGGGGTCTCCTTGACGGTGCATCTGCCGGGCGCACCACACGCACGGCACCAGCCATGGTAGACCTGCCATGCAACACGCACAAGACCCACAGGCTGTTCGCCTAGCCACACCACCCCTTCAGCTGCCATCAAGCTCGGAGCAGCTCAGTCGGGCACAAACAGTCTGTTGAACCTCTCCTCGTCCTCGGGCAGTTCAAGCGTGACGAGCTGGCCCATCTTCATGTCGCTCAGCCGACAGGCAGCAAACAGGCTGTATTTGCCCTTCAGGTCGTAACTCTCCATGTCGATCAACATGTAAGGGTGCGGCGTGAAGAATTCGTGCTCAAAAATCTCCCGGTGCCGGTTGCGCGGCGAGGGGAAGAGCTTGTAGTTCGCGGTGGTGATGCTTTTTGCTGTGGCCATGGTGTGTTGTTTCGGGCTACGGCCCGGGTGATGCTGTATTCTCACGCACGATGACTGAACGCTTTCCCACACCCGACAAAGACCAGATAGCCCTTCTCGATGTTTTTGACCGACTCGGCATGGGCGACATCCAGCTTGTCTCCTCCCCCGCGCAGGCGGCCCAGGCATTGCAGGCACTTGAAGGCACCAGCGCACTGGGGTTTGACACCGAGTCCAAGCCGACTTTCGCCAAAAACGAACTCTCCACAGGGCCGCACATCGTCCAGCTGTCCACCCTCGACAAAGCCTGGATTTTCCAGCTCGAAGACGCCGATTGCCGGCGTGCGGTTGGTGCACTACTGGAATCACCCGCCATCATTAAGGCCGGCTTTGGCCTGGGCGATGACCGCAAGCGCATCGTCCACAAGCTGGGCGTTGATTTGCAGGGCGTGCTGGACCTGAACGCGGTTTTCAGGGAGAAAGGCTACCGCAAGGACATGGGCGTGCGCGGCGCCGTGGCGGTGGTGTTCAACAAGCGCTTTATCAAATCAAAAAAAGCCGCGACATCGAACTGGGCCAATCCGCAGCTGACCGAATCACAGCTTGTGTACGCCGCCAACGATGCCTATGCCGCCATGCGGGTGTATGCAGCACTGGGCCTGTAGGGCGTTCAAGGCATCTTCAGAGTCTTTTCAGGACTTCCAGGGCACTAAAAAAGTGATTTCAGGTGCCGAATGATGCCGCAGCCCTTGTAATCTGGTCGCCTGCAGCTATCATTTTTATAGTGTCCAGCCGATCAGCAAAAGACGATGGCCAACAGCGCCGGATCGTCCATCCAGTTCAGCAGTGCGTGGCTGGCCATGCGGTAGGCCGCCCATTCGAGCAGTTCAAGGTGAGCGAGCCAGCGGTCAAACATCAGTCGCGAGGGTTCAAGGCTTGACCGTGGACGCCTTGCGGTCCGCGATCACTTTCTGTGCCGACGGCCGCTCGCCAACAATCTTGATGTAGGCCTTGTAATCCACACCGCCGGCCAGCAGCAGGTCTTCGCCATACACAGTCTTGGTCGCCATGCCCACCAGCGGCAGACTGACAAAGGCAGCACAGTCGGCCTGGCCGAAGGTATCACCCGCAATGTAGGGCGCAAACTTTGCCAGTTGTTTAAAGCCAGCGATGTTT